>QNYN01000052.1 GCA_003973585.1 Fusobacteriota bacterium
GTGCAACTTATAATTGGAAAATCTGAAGCTGAAGCTAATCAAGTTAATGTTAGAAGATTTGGATCTAAAGAACAAGAAACTATGGACTTAGAAGCATTTATTGCAACTATTGTAGAAGAAGCTAAAATAAAATTTGATAACTAAAATTAAAAGAGGGCGACTCAAGTAGAAAATCTACTTATGAGTCACCCTCTTAATTTTTATAAGTTATTTTTGCCATTCTGTAGTAAGTCTTAATCTTTCTAGACCTCTTTTTATTGATCTTGCTTTAAATTTACTTATTCCCCTTATTTCCATTAATTGTTCTTCTGAAAGTTCTAATATATTTGATAATGCTACATATTTATCTATTATTTTTTCAGCATCTTTTTTTGTAATTCTTGTTATTTTATTTAGAAGTCTATAACCTCTAGTATCTAGTTCTAAATCAAATGTAGCTGCTGATCTTCTATAACCTAAAGTTGCTGCAACATTTTCTGATTCTAAAAGTTCTAACTCTCCTAATTCACACAATCTCTTTTTCACTTGAATAGGAGTTAATTCTTCGTTAGTTCCATAAAATACATAATCTTTAATAAAATTTTCTTCCTCTTTTAGTACCCCTTTAAAAAGTTCTTCTAATTGAATTTCTAAAAATTTACCTTCAATTCCTAATTCTATTATAGATTTTTCTACTTCCCTTCTTATTCTAACTAACATTTCAAACCTTTGGAGTACAGTAACTACTTCCGATAAAGTTACCATTCCATCAAATTCTAAAAGAGTTATATTTTGTAAAGCACGATCTAAAACATGCTTATACCTTTCAAAACTTTTCATAGCCTGACTTCCTTCAATCATTAAGTCGCCTAAATTTTTAACTTTATATCTAAAATCATCTTTATAAATTGTTATTCTATTTCTTCTTTCTGAAATAGCAATTACTAAGTTTCCACTTTGCTTTGCCACCCTCTGAGCAGTTCTATGCCTTGTACCACTTTCATTTGTTTTAAAAATACTATGAGGTTGCAAATGAACATTTGCATACTTTATCTTTGTTGCACTTCCATTTAAGATAATTGCTCCATCCATTTTTGAAAGTTCATGTAATCTTTGAGGGGTAAATTTACAATTTATTTCAAATCCTCCATCTAAAATTTCTTCTAAATTTTCTTGTTCATCTAATACTACTAATGCCCCTGTTCCTGCATCTAATATATTATTTAACCCTTCTCTCAAAGTTGTTCCAGGTGTTATTTGGGCAAATATTTTTTTTAAATTTAATTCCATAGCTACCTCATCCTTTCAGCAAGTTCTGCCAGATTTTTTAAATATATGATTTTTAAATTATAACTGTTATTTTCTATTTCTTTTTTATTACTAAAAGGTAAATAAACACCTGTAAATCCCAATTTTTCCAATTCTTTTAATCTTTTATCTACAAATGATACTTTTCTTATTTCTCCTCTTAGCCCTAGCTCTCCTAAAGCTGCTATTTTCTGACTTATCTCTATCCCTTTAGTAATAGAAATCATTGCCATTACTACTCCTAAATCTGCTGCTCCATCATATATTTTTATCCCACCTGGAATATTTACAAATACATCTTTACTAGACAAATTTAATCCTATCTTTTTCTCCATAACAGCATTTAATATTTGTACTCTATTTCTATCAAATCCTTGTACTACCCTTTTGGGTATCCCAAAGGGTGATTCATTAACTAATGTTTGTACTTCTAATAAAAATATTTTAGTTCCTTCTAGTACTGGAACTACTATACTTCCCACATTTTTTTCATCTCGTTCACTTAAGAAAAACTCAGAAGGATTTTTAACTTCTACCATTCCTTTTTCTTCCATATTAAATATCCCAAGTTCATTTGTAGATCCAAATCTATTTTTTAAACTCCTAAGAATTCTATAAAAAAGTCCTTCTTCTCCTTCAAATTGTAATACAGAATCTACCATGTGCTCTAATAATTTAGGCCCTGCTACTTTCCCATCTTTAGTTATATGTCCAACTAAGAAAAACGAAATATCATGGGTTTTAGCTAACTCTACTATTTTTAGGGTACATTCCCTTATCTGAGTAGTTGTACCTGGTATAGAATCAAAATTTGAGCTATACAGAGTTTGAATAGAGTCTACTACTACTACCTTAGGTTTATTCTTTACTACATAGTCATATATTGATTCCATTTCTGTTTCACTCATTATAGAAATGTTTTTCCCTGATAATCCTAATCTATCTCCACGAAATTTAACTTGAGAAGGTGACTCTTCTCCAGAAATATACAAAACTTCTCCATATTTAGAGTATTCATCTACAGCTTGTAGGAGTAAAGTTGATTTTCCTATTCCTGGATTTCCTGTTAGAAGAACTACTGCTCCTTTTACAAGTCCTCCTCCTAATACCCTATCAAATTCATTAAATTTTGTAGTATACCGATAATCACTTTCTACTTTTACATTTTTAAAATTAACTACCTTTGTATTTTTAATTTGTTTTTTTACACTACTTTTTGTGACATTACTCACCACTTCTTCTTCTAATGTCCCCCAACTATTACATTCAGGACATTTCCCTAGCCATTTAGAAGATTCATAGCCACATTCTGAGCAGATATATACAGTTTTTAATTTAGCCATGAATTTCTCCTTATTTTTATTAAAAAATTACAATATTAATTTTATTATAACCATATTCTCTAGTTTTTAATTTATCTTTCCATAAATTTTCTCACTTTTATTTTATTTCATTTCAAGAATTTTCATTTGTTTAGCTCTTTCCTTTACTTCTTCCATAATTTGAGGAGAAATAAATTCGTCTAATTTTCCACCGTGTAGTGCTACTTCCCTTACTAAACTAGCACTCAAATATAGATGTTCTCTCGATCCTGGTAAAAATATTGTTTCTACTTCTTGATCTGATAAAGATTTATTAGTAAGAGCTAATTGCAATTCATATTCATAGTCCGATACAGCTCTTAATCCTCTTACTATAACATTTGCTTTATTTTCTAAAACGAAATCTACTAATAACCCATCAAATGTTTTTACTTCTACATTTTCTAAATCTTCTAGACATTTTTCTACTAATTCTTTCCTTTCATCTAAGTTAAACCAATATTTTTTTTTATGACTATTTAGAATTCCTACAATTAATTTGTTTGAAAATTTACTAGCTCTTTTTATAATATCTAAATGTCCATTTGTTATAGGGTCAAAACTTCCAGCACATACTGCTACGATTTTATTTCTTTTTTCCATTTTACATCTCCAGTGTTATTTCATAATTATTACTCATATTGTTTTTACTTTTTTTCAAGGTAAATTCCTTTTTTCTAATGTTTAAATAACTTTTTATAAAATCAATATAAGTTTTTTGAATAAATTCATATAATTCATTATTTACAACTAATTTTATTCTTTTAATATCATCTTCTTCTGCTAATTCCCGTATTTCCCTCAATATATCTAAAGTTATATTTTCTTTTGATTTTACGACTCCTGTTCCATGGCAACATGGACAAACATCTTGATAATATTTAGATAATGGATTTCCTTGTCGTTTTCTTGTCATTTCTATCAAACCTAAATCTGTAAAATGAACAATATTTGTTTTAATTCTATCTTTTTTTAAGTTATTTTCTAGTGTTTTTAAAACTTTGATCTTATCATCTTCTACTTTCATATCGATAAAATCAATTATAATTATCCCACTTAGATTTCTAATTCGAAGTTGTCTAGCAATTTCAATTGCTGCTTCTATATTAGTTTCTACTATGGTCTTTTCTAAATTTATCTCTCCTGTATTTTTACCAGTATTTACATCTATACTTACAAGAGCTTCTGTTTTTTGAATAATTAAATATCCTCCACATGGAAGCCATACTTTTTCATTTAATGCTCTTTCTAATCCTACAGTTACACCATAATAATCAAATATATTTAAAGAACTTTCAAATAACTTTACTTTTGTCTTAAAAGTATCGTCTGAAAAAGCTTTTATATAGTCTACTATATCCCAATATTTTTTTTCATTATCAATAATAAGTTCATCTACCTTATTAGAAAAAACATCTCGAACAGTTCTTGTAATCATGTCATTGTCGGAATATAATACTTCTCCAACTTTACTTTTTTTAAACTTTTTTTCTGTATTTTTCCATTTTTTTACTAAATACTCTATTTCTTTTTTTAAATGAAATTCTGTTTTCCCCTTTGCAGCTGTTCTTATTATTACTCCCATTTCTTTTGGTTTTATATTATCTATAAGAGTTTCTAATCTAATTCTTTCATCAGGATCTTCTATTTTTTGTGAAATAGCTATATGACTATCATTTGGCATCAATACCATATATTTTCCTGGAATAGTATAGTGAGTAGTAACTCTTGCTCCTTTTTCACCACGAGGTTCTTTCAAAATTTGTACAAAAATTTCATCATTTTTTTTCAAAACTTCTT
>QNYN01000190.1 GCA_003973585.1 Fusobacteriota bacterium
CCTCCTCCAGATGGCCCTATAATAACTAAAGAATGAACATCTTTTATATCTAATTCTAAGTTATTTAAAACGATTTGGTTATTATAAATCTTTTTTAAATTGGATATCTTAATCTCCATATGAGAACCTCTTTTCTAATTTTTTTGATAGATGGGAAATAGGATAAGTTAATAAAATATATCCCAAAGCTAAAACTGCATAATTTTCAATAGGGGTAAATGTAATTGAGTCAACTTCTTGCACATTTTTAGTAAACTCATTTACAGCAATTATAGATAGCAAAGATGAATCTTTAATAAGAGATGCAAATTGACCTGCTAAAGGTGGCATAACTCTTTTTATAACCTGTGGCAAGATAATATATCTATATTTTTGAAAATTTGAAAAACCTAAAGCTCTAGCTGATTCAATTTGAGTTTTATCGATACTGTCTATACCCCCTCTAATGATTTCAGCAACATATGAACCAGAAAAAATAGACATAATAAGAACTCCCATAATATATCTATTATTAATGTTAAGGGCAGTACCAATAACATAAAAAAATAAATAAACTTGAACAATAAGTGGAGTTCCACGAATAATTTCAATAAAAAATTTAGTAAAATAATGAATTGGTAAAAACTTATTTTTTCGTCCGATAGCTAGTAAAGTACCTATTATCAAACTACCTATTAAAGAAAAAATTGAGATGATAATTGTCATAAAAAAACCAAAAAAGAATTTATATCGATATTCAAAAAATATAGATAGTCCTTGTGATTCATAGTTTAATTTATTAAAAGCATAGTTCCAAAATATAATAAGAATGATAAAGATAATCGTACCATTAACAAATTTAGCTGACTTAGTTAGATTAAATTTTTCATCTTTTGCAAAAAATAATTCTTTAAATTTCATATTCTAAAAGAAAAAAGGTATATCTCTTTTTTCAAATTCTTTTTTAGGATCAGCTAGATATTTGTCAGCAAGTTTATCTAATTTTCCTTCTTTTTTATATTGGGTAATAAATTTATTTATTTGCTCTCCTAATTGATCATCACCTTTTCTATATCCAATAGCCCAATATTGAGGTTCTTCTTCAAAGGGAGTTAGAATTGCAACAGTAGTAGATTTATTTTTTTCCCAATTTTTTAAAATAGTTAATGGATCATAGATAAATGCATCGACTTTACCTTGTGTAACTTCTAAAATACAAGCACTTTCTTTATCAAAGACTAATATTTTAGCTTTAGGAAAAGATTTCATAGCGACAATATGAGCTGTAGTTCCATTTTTTACAGCAATTTTAATGTTTTTATTATTTAAATCTATAGGATTATTTATATTACTATTTTTATTTGCTAAAATAGCCAAATTAGATTTTGCATATGGCACAGAAAAATTAATAGATCTTTTTCTTTCTTTGGTAATACTCATTGAAGATAAAATTATATCGATTTTACTAGTTCTAAGAGCAGGAATAAGCCCGCCATAACTCATATTTTCAATAATTATTTTTCTACCTAGATATTCTCCTAAATCATGAGCAAGATCTACACTAAGACCTATTGGATTCCCATGATTATCAGTTGTTTCAAAAGGTGGATAGGCTAATTCCATTCCTACAACTAGTGGTTTTTGAGCAAATGTAAAGCTAGTTAAAATAATAATAAATAATAAAATTATTTTCTTCATAAAACTCCTCCTAAATTTCTGAGTCAATACCTAAACAATAGTATTTAGTATGATTATAGTATATAATCTTATTAAATAAAAATAAAATTCCTCTATATTTTAATATATGTAGAAAAAGGAGGCTATGAATGTGGAAAAAATAAAATATAGGCGTGAACAGAAATTAATTATGCAATATAAAGAAGGAAAAATGGCTATTCCAGCAGTTCCTGGAGCAGGAAAAACTTTTATTTTGACAAGATTAGCTAGTGAATTAGTAGAAAAATTAGACGAGTCAGAAGAAATTTTGATTTTAACATATATGAATTCTTCAGTGAATAATTTCAAATATAGAATAATGGAATTATTAGAAAAAAAAGGAAAATATAGCTTATTTAAACGATTTCAGATTAAAACCATACACAAGTTAGGGGCAGACCTTTTGAGAGAGGATGGTGAAGAAATAGGAGTTCCTGATACCTTTCAAACTGTAACAGAGGCAAATAAATATTATTTAATGAGTTTAGTTATTATGGAATATAGAAGGGAAAATCCAAAAGATTTAGATTATTTTTTAGATAAAAAATATAATGGAAAGGGATTTCAAATAAAATGGGATAGAGAGTTAATAAATATAACTTTAAGAATGATAGGAGTTATGAAAAATCAAGGGATGACTTCTAAAAAGTTGTATAGTAAAAGTAAAAAATATAGAAGAGATAGTTTACTTAGAATTGTAGGAGAATTATTTTATAGATATGATAAAAAATGCAAGAAAGATGGGATTTTAGATTATGATGACATCTTATTTTTTACATATAAATTATTAAAGAAAAAACCAAATTTAGCTATAGAACTTAAAAATAAATATAAATATATATTTGAAGATGAAGCTCAAGATAGTAATATTTTACAGAATAAAATAATAAATTTAATATCCAATGGAAATTTGGTAAAAGTAGGAGATCCCAATCAAAGTATCCTTGGGACTTTTACATCTAGTTCACCAGAATTATTTAAAAATTTTATAAAATCAAATAAAAAAGTAGAGATGTTTACAGCAGGAAGAAGTACAAAAGAAATAATAGAAATTGCTAACTTTTTAGTAGAAACAGTAACGAATAGACATCCTTTAGAAGAGGTTAGAGGAGCATTATATCCTCAATTGATAAAACCAGTATTAGAGGGAGAAACACCTACAAATCCTAAAATAGATAGTTACGGTATAAAAACTATGAAATTTTTGGGATGGGAAGAAGAAAAAAATAAGGTGATAACAGGAATAGAAAGGTTTATAAAAAAATATCCTGAAAAAAAAATAGGAGTTCTTTTACCTACAAACTATAAAATAGATGAAATAGCTAGAATTCTTAGAAAAAAACAAATTAAATTTCAAATACTAAGTGATATTCCTGAAACACTATTAGAATTGATGAATTTCTTAGGAGACTTTTTAGAATACTTAGCTCGTCCATTTGATACAAGAAAATTAATAAAGTTATTAGAAGATAATTTTTTTACTTATGAAAATTCACAAGTAAGATTAAAAATCTCAACTTTTATAAGATCTAGATTAGTAGAAGATATTATTTATGGCAAAGAAACTCCTGATTTAGATGATGAAAATTTAAAAAAATATAAATCAATATTAAAAAAAATTCGTGCTGTACTTGATTTAAATTCAAATTCATTGGAGAAAATAGTAATTTTTATAGGAGAAATTTTTGAAATTCACGGAGAAAAAAGACTGTTATTAGAAAAAATATCATATGATTTAAAAAAGATATTAAAATATAATCCAAAGTGGAGTTTATTAGAATTAGCATCAAATTTAAAAGAAGCTAAAAATAGTGAATTTACATATATGGCAAAAGCAGTAGAAGAAGAATGTGTTTTACAAAAAAAAGAAAATTTTAATCTAACTTTGTCTAGTTACCATAGAAGCAAAGGGATGGAATGGGATTTTGTTTATTTAGTAGGAGTAGACAATAAAACGTTTCCAGTATATTTGAATGAAACTAACTATGGTCATTATTATTTTTTAAAAAAAGAATATGAATATCCTGAAGTTTTCATAAAAAGAGAGTTTGAGAGGGAGTTTATAGATAGGAATACTAAAATAAGTATTACCCAAAATAAATTAGAAAAAATATCAGAAAATATAAGATTACTTTATGTTGGAATTACTAGAGCAAAGGAATACCTTATACTGAGTGGAAACGTAGAAAATGGAACATATTATTTAGGAGAAATAGAGAAATTTATAAAAAGTAGAAAATAAAAGTATTTTGTTAAGTAAAACAAGAATTTTAGAAGGAAAAGGTGAAAATATTGAATAGTAAATTTTATTATAGCCAAAGTTCTTTAAGAGCATACGAAAGATGTCCAAAAATGTTTAAATATTTGTATATAGATGGAATTTCCGGGATAACAAAACCTGAAATACAAGAAAAAATAGAATTAGGGATAGATTTTCACACTTTAGCTGAAAGGTATTTTATTGGAATGGAAGATTATTTTTATGTAAAAGATACCAAACTTTTAAATTGGATGAAAATTTTAAAAGAACATTTTTCTAAAAATTTAAAATATAAAAGTGAATTTGAGATTAAACAAGATAAAGATGGAATTTTTATGATGGCTAAATATGACCTTTTAGTTGAAGAAGGTGATAAAATTAGAATAATTGATTTTAAAACTAATGAAAAAGAATATAATTTAAATTTATTAGAAGATAATATGCAAACTAAAGTATATATGTTTTTATTAGGAGAGAATATAAAA
>QNYN01000026.1 GCA_003973585.1 Fusobacteriota bacterium
TGAGGATGTCCAATAGCTATACAATGTCCTCTCGCTTTTGCCACTTTTATTGCCTCTTTTATCTGACCTATTATATATCTTTTATTCATCTTATTATCTAAAAAAACATCTCGTGATACATACTTAAGTCCAAACTTTTTCAATACTTTTGGAGCCATGGTTTTCATAGTTGTACGACTATCAATAAATTTAATATGATTGGCATTAAGAGCAGAAATAAGTCTAGTCATAGCAACTTCATTCGCTGTAAATTTACTACCTGTATGATTATTGATATATCGAACTCTAGGAAATTCTTTCTTAATTTGTGTAATTCTTGCTGAAATTTTTTGTTGAGAATCATGAATGCGTAAGGTATCTGGCTCTTCTGCCCTAAAGTACATCGCTTCCATAGGTAAATGCACTATATAAAATTTTTCATGTGAAGCAAGTTTTGCAGAGTTTGGTCGTGCTGGACGCGGTGGCAAAAAAGACATTGTAAGAGGAATATGTAAACTTTTAATGGCGTTAACCTGTCTTGCTGTTTGTACATCATCAATGATAATTGCAAGTTTAGGTCGAGTATTATAAATTATATTTTTTTTCTTCTTCCTAATTTTAGGAGCATGCGCGAGTGCTTCATCATCTATTTCATGTGCAGCTGAAATATATCGTGGCACTTCTTTTTGTAACACCTCTTTTAAGCGTTTTGTTACTGTTTTTTTAACTTCATGATGCTTTACTTTAGCATCAAGTTTTTTCAGTAAAGCATCATTATCTTCTACTTGAGATTTTTCTTTTTTTGCATTAGATATACCTATATAATATCCCCCAACAAGAGATACTAATATAAGTGCGACAATAGCTAAAAACCATGCAATATAGACCAAAATTTTTGAACTACTTTTTTTAGTTGTATTTTTTTTGTTTACTCTTTTTTTTCTTGGTGCTGTTTTTTTTTGCATTGACTATCATCTTATTTTTAAATTTTTAGAACTATATCCTAAAAAAATTAAAATTAAAATTTTAATGTCAATTTGTCAAGTTATCACTATTTTTATATTTGCTAATTTTAAGTAAAATTTATGTATAATCCCGTGTTCCTTTCTCTTTGTAATGTCAATTGTGACACTATATTTAGATCCGAAAGGGAAACAAAAGCCTATAAACAGGCATACCAAGAGGAGATCATATTATATGAGACACTACGAAAACCTAGTAATCGTAAAACCTACATTAACAGCAGAAGAGATTCAAGCAAACATTAAAGCTATCGAAGAAGTTATTACTTCAAACGGTGGTGAAATCGCTGCAACAAGTGCAATGGGCATGAGAAAATTAGCATACCCAATTGAAAAAAATGAGCGTGGTTATTACCATGTAATCTACTATTCAGTAGCTCCATCTGCTATTGTTGAAATCGAAAGAAGATTAATTGAAGAATTAGATATACCAGTATTTCATGATGATCAACATGGTACAGCTATTGTAACTACAGCAGCTATTATAAATTCTTGTAAATTATTAGGAAAAAAAATAGAAGATTTAAAAGTATGTATGATAGGTACAGGATCTGCAGGATCATCAATTGCTAGAATGGTAAAAGGGTTAGGAGTAAAGTCATTATATGCCTATAACTCTAAAGGTGTCGTTACAAAGGATAAATATGATAAATATAGATTCTTAGTAAAAGAATTATTAGATCAAGGAATAATCGATACACCTGCTAATCTAGAAGAAGATTCAGTAGCTGGAATGATAAAAGGAACCGATGTATTTATAGGTGTTTCTGCTCCTAATATGGTTACAAAAGAAATGGTTAAATCTATGAATCCAGATCCTATTATATTAGCAATGGCTAATCCTACACCTGAAATAATGCCTGAAGATGCATTAGAAGCAGGAGCGGCAGTTGTGGGAACAGGAAGATCTGATTACCCTAATCAAGTAAACAATGTATTAGCATTCCCTGGGTTATTTAAAGGTGCTTTAGAAGCTGGTGCAACTGTTATAAACGATGAAATGAAAATTGCTGCTGCATATGGTATTGCAAATGTTTTAAAAGAAGAGGAATTAAGAGCAGATTATATTATTCCAAGTCCATTTGACGAAAGAGTTGCAGCAGTAGTTGCAGAAACAGTAAAAAAAATAGCCATTGAAAATAATTTAATAAGAAAAGGTTAATAATAAAATATAAATTTTAATAAAAATATTATGGGGGGACAAATATGAGCAAATTTAGAACTGAGGGTGATTCTCTAGGAACTATGGAAATTCCTGCAGACGCATATTATGGAATTCAATCGGTTAGAGGAAGAAATAACTTTGGGATTACAGGTTATAAATTATCTTCAACATTTATAAAATCTATGGCAATGGTAAAAAAAGCTACTTCTCTTATGAATGCAGAGGCAGGAGTTATAGATCAAAAAATAGCAGATGTAATGGTACAAGCATGTGATGAGATTATAGATGGAAAATTTCATGATCAATTTATTACCGATGTAATTCAAGGTGGAGCAGGAACTTCTATGAATATGAATATCAATGAAGTCATTGCTAATAGAGCTAATGAATTAATGGGAGGAAAATTAGGTAAATATGAGTTTGTTACTCCTAATGATCATGTAAATTATGGACAATCTACTAATGATGTTATTCCAACAAGTGGAAAATTAACGGTTATCCAATTATGTGACTCATTATTACATGAATTAAACGAACTAACTAATTCTCTATATGAAAAAGGAAAAGAATTTGATCATGTGATCAAAATGGGAAGAACTCATTTACAAGATGCTATCCCTATTAGATTAGGTCAAGAATTTAATGCTTATGCAAGACCTATTAAAAGAGATATTGCTAGAATTAAAGAAACTTTAGAAGATTTCTACTTTGTAAATATGGGAGCTACAGCTGTTGGAACAGGGTTAAATGCTGATACTACCTATGTTAAAGATATTGCTTCTAAATTATCTAAAGTTACAGGAATAGAGTTTAAATCTAGTACAGATTTAGTAGATGGAACTAGAAATGTAGATGTTTTTGTATGGCTATCATCAGCATTAAAAGTATGTGCTACAAACCTATCTAAAATGGCCAATGACTTAAGATTAATGGCTTCTGGGCCTAGAGCAGGGTTCTTTGAAATTAACTTACCTATGAGACAGCCAGGTTCTTCTATTATGCCAGGAAAAGTTAATCCTGTTATTCCTGAAGTAATGAATCAAATAGCTTTCCAAGTTTTTGGAAATGACCTTACAATAACTAAAGCTGCTGAAGCAGGACAACTAGAATTAAATGTATTTGAACCTGTTTTATTCTTTAATTTATTTCAATCAATTAAGATATTAAAAAATGGTGCACAAACACTTAATTATAATTGTATAAAAGGAATTACTCCTAATGCAGAAAGAACTAGAGAAATGGTAAGAAATTCAATTGGTATTATCACAGCTATCAATCCTCATGTAGGATATAAAGCTGCAGCTGAAGTTGCAAAAGAATCTCTAAAAACTGGAGAAAAAATTAGAGATATCGTAGTAAGAAAAGGGTTACTTACTCATGAAGAATTAGATGTTATTTTAGATGTATTTAATATGACTAACCCAGGAATTTCAGGAAAACAAATAATCGAAGATAAAAAAAATAAATAATCAATATAGAAAGAGGAAAGCTATAATCTAGCTTTCCTCTTTTGAGTTTTAAAAATTTAAAGTAATAATTTTTTTATTTTTAAGACTTTCTCTAACATCTATAATCCTTTGATTGCTACTTCCTCTAAAATACAAATTAGGATCATAATTGATTTGTTCAAATTTCCCATCAACTAATACATCAATATAATCTAAACATTCTCGCATTATGGGATTTTCTAATAGAGTTTCATAGGTATATCCTGTATAGGACCATATATTTTTATTAGTTTTAGATTTAATTTCTTTTAAAAATTCTAACAATTCACTAGGTCTAAAAAAAGGATCTCCTCCAGATAAAGTTATACCATCTAACATAGAATTATTATTTATTTCTTCTACTATTTCATCCATATATTCTTTATCTAATAATCTTCCTATATCTCCTTTCCATGTTTCTTGATTATGGCATCCTTCACAATAATGCTCACATCCAGAAAAATAGATAGAATATCTAAAACCAAATCCATCTGAAATAGTTTCTTTAAATATTTTTATTATTTTCATATTATTCCTTCCTTTTACTCTTTCCTTATTGGCGTTTTCTCTTTATTAAAGAAAACTATAGTATATATATTTATTACTAGCTATAAAAAATTAAAATCACCTCTGTATTCTATGACTTCTCTAAACTAAAGAGGGAATTATCAAAATTCCCTCTCTATAATAAATATTTATACTTTTGCCTTTTTTATTCCTTCTCCTAATTTAG
>QNYN01000110.1 GCA_003973585.1 Fusobacteriota bacterium
GTAGTTTCATATAGAGAAGAAAAAAATGTAGATAAAGACTCACAAACACCAACTTATTTTGCAGGTAAATTTTTGATTGATAACTGGCGTTGGGCAGGTGTTCCATTTTATGTTCGTGCAGGTAAAAGATTAGCTAAAAAACAAACAGAGATTATAATAACTTTTAAAACTCCACCGTTAAAATTATTTGGAAGTGCTTGTAGAAAAATTCTTTCAAATAAATTAATTTTTTCTATACAACCAGAAGAAAAAATAGCTTTATCTATAAATATGAAATATCCAGGTGTAGAAAATTATCCTCATCCTGTTAATATGGATTTTAATTATTCGAATTTAGAATTAAATAAATTAAGTGCATATGAAAGACTTATTATAGATTGTATTCGTGGAGATCTTACTCTTTTTGCAAGGCAAGATGAGATTGAAGAAATGTGGGAAATAATAGATCCGATTATTAATTATTTTAATAATTCAAAATCAAATATTCAAAAATATAAGGCTGGAAGTTGGGGGCCTGTTAATGGAGTGTGGTTAGAAAATGAATAATAAAATGAAAAAATTTAATTCTCAAGAGGAGATGAATAAATACAGTATAGAAATCATAGAAGATGAATTAAGAAAGAAAAAAACATTATCTATAGGTTTTTCTGGTGGAAAAACTCCTATTTCATTTTTTAAATTACTCTCTTTGGATACTAATATTGATTGGAGTAGAATAAATGTATTTTTAGTAGATGAAAGGTGGGTTCCATTTACTCATGAAGATAGCAATTTTGGGATGATAAAAAGAACATTATTTGATAAAATATCTATTCCACAAGAAAATGTTCATAGAATTCCTTATTTTAATACTCCTAAAGAGTCTCTTTTGAAATATCAAAAAGATCTAAAGAAATTTTTTGGAACTAATATAGTTTTTGATTTATTATTTTTAGGAATAGGTAGTGATGGTCATACTGCTTCTATTTTTGAATTAGAAGAAGGATTAAAAGATGATGATGTTATTTTTACCCATAGTGAAAGACACCCTCATTTAAGAATTTCTCTAGGAATGAAAGTGATTAATTTAGCTAAAAGAAAAATCTTTTTGTTAGGGCCTGAAAAATTAGAGTTATTAGAAGAACCATTAGATACAAATCTTCCTTTTACTTTAGTAGAAGATCCAGAATTTTTATATTATACCAAATAAAAGATAAGAGGGACTCATAAGTAAATTATCTACTTGAGTCCCCTTCCTTCTTTATAAATTAAATATTAAATTAACTATAAAATATCCTATTACTCCTATGATCACTGCTCTCCAGTTACCACCACCAGCTTTTTTTAATTCTTCTTCTACTTTTTTTTGAGATTTAAATTTCAATTCAAGGTTTCTTCTTATCTTTATATATCTACGATATAATAAGTTATGTAACAATCCTCCAGATAATAACCCTAAGAAAATAAAGGCTGCTCCTACATATTTATCTAAGCTAGGTTCAAATTTACTAATAGCTTTCCCAATTATATTTATTAAAACAAAATAAGAAATACCCTCTAAATAACACTTTCTATAAAGAAGGAATAACCAGTTTCCAAAAAATGCCCACCATGACCATTTCCATGAAAGTCCGCCAGATAATTCACTTTTTCTAAATGAATCTTTATACCAGTCTAACGATTTCTTAGAAGTTTTTTCTACTCCAATATATGCTTCTATTAATCCTTCTTTGTTCATTAAAACACCTCATTTTATTTTTTTTATTCCTCTTCTTTGATTTTTGTTATTTTTAAGATAGCAAAGATCATTATACCAATACTTACTAATTGAACTGGAGACAGGATACTACCATTAAAAATATAATCAAAAACCACACTTGATATTGGAAATGCTAATTCACAGATAGTTGCTACACTTGCTTTTACATGTCGAAGTCCAAAATAATATATAAATGCAGCTCCACTTCCTGATGTTACTCCTATTATAACAAATATTTGCCAATTAAGAGTTGTAATTTTAGAAAATTCTCCAAAATTATTTGAAAATAAATTTATAAGAAACATTATTACAGCAGTAAATCCATATCTAAAAAATAAAGTTTGTTTAAATGTTATTTTAGATACCATTTTTTTCCCAAAAACTGTTGAACTTCCAAAAGAGAAAGCTGCAAGCATAGCATAAGCAGAAGCTTCTAATACATTTTCATGATTTGCTGCAAATGGATTAGAAAATTCAAAAGTTAAGAAGTATCCTCCAATTAATGCTAATATAGCCCACGGAATAAATTTTTTAGATATTTTTTCTTTCAATATAAATTTAGCTAAAATAATTGCAAATATTGGTTGTAATTTTTGTAATAATGTAACAACTGTTAAATGTTGAAAGTTCATTAAAAATAAAGCTTTTACAATGGATAGTGTTCCAATAACTCCACCAAAAAGAGAAATTAAAGTCATAAATATAAAATCAGACTTAGTAAAAGTTTTTAAAGTTTTATATTCTTTATAGAAAATAAAATTCATCCCTATAAAAGGTAGTAAATGTAGCATAAATACTACAAACTTTGTATCAAGATTATATAATCTTGGAGTTAATACAATACCATCTAGTCCCCATAAACTCGCTGCTATGACTATAGCCAAACCACCGATCATTCCATTTTTTTCTTTTAATTTTTCCATACATTCCTCCCTAAAAAAAATACCCTAAGCAAACTTAGGGCATTAAAAAGCTAGGGTATTCCTACTATTTAAAAATAACTTCTATCATCCAGACTATACTGTCGGTATCAGAATTTCACTGATTCAGCTTTCGCTCGCGGACTATCACCGCCGGTAGGGAATCACACCCTGCCCCGAAGTTTTATAAAATTTTTATATCTAATTATAAACTATTCGAAAAAACAAGTCAATATTATTTTTTCACATAGTAATTATAAAGAGTTCTAACTGTTTGACCTGTACCACCACTTGTATAGTAGCCATAAGGAGAACTAGTATCTGATGTCCCAGCAATATCAAGATGCATCCATGGAGTATCTCCTACAAATTCTCCAATAAACATCCCTGCTGTAATACTTCCAGCATGTCTTCCACCAGTATTTTTTAAATCTGCTATCTTTGATTTGTATAATTCTCTATACTCTGGGAAGTTAGGTAATCTCCATACTCTTTCTCCTACTTTTTCAGAAGCATCTTCTAACTTTTTATACATTTCATCATCATTGGCTAATACACCAGTTGTAGTTCCACCTAAAGCTACTAAAACAGCACCTGTAAGAGTTGCTACATCTATTACTTCACTAACATTTTCATTAGTGATAATATAATGTACTGCATCAATTAATGTTAATCTTCCTTCAGCATCTGTATTTCCTACTTCTATTGTTTTTCCTGCCATTGACCCAATAATATCTCCAGGTCTATAAGCATTTCCTCCAATTGAGTTTTCACATGCAGCAATTACAGTAACGATATTTACCTTGGCTTTCATTCTAGATAAAGCAACCATAGTTCCTATTACTGTTGCAGCTCCTCCCATATCACCTTTCATTCCATCCATACTAGCACTAGGTTTTAGAGATAATCCACCAGTATCATAAGTTAATCCTTTTCCAACAAGCCCTTTAATTTCTTTTGTTTCAGGATCTCCCATATATCTCATAATAATAAATTTAGGTCTTTTTTCAGCAGCCCTTGCAACTGATAAAAATGCCTTCATTTCTAATTCTTCTATTTTGTCTTCATTGAAAATTTCTACATCAAAACTACATCTTTCACCTAACACTTCTACTTCATGTGCTAAGCTTTCAGGGAAAATAACATTTGCAGGTTCATTTATTAAATCTCTAGTTAATATTACAGATTCTGCTAAAATATTTCCTTCTTCAATTGCATTTGTATCTTCTTCTACGAATAAATCAAAACTAACTTCTTTTTTCTCTTTCTTATCTGTTTTATATTTATTAAAATCATATTTAGAATAATGGATAGCTTCAACAACTTTAGAGATATCCACTCCATGAGTTCCTATAATTATTTCTCCACTTTCATTTTTTAAAGCTTTATAAAATGATTCAATTAGACTATATGGTTTTAATTTATCTTTTTCTCCTAGTCCAATATATATAATTTTAGCTAATTTCCCCTTATGAATTAAATGACAACTAATAGAAGTTCCGTATTTACCTGTAAATTTTTCTTTGGCAATTACACCTTCTAAAATTTCTTTTTCTTCTTTTGTTAATTCACTATATACTTTTACATTGTTTTCAAATTTTGGCATTACATACACATCATAAATCTTTTTAAAATCTTTCACTAAATTAATATTCAATATTTTCCCTCCTAATATTTATTTTTACATTATCAGTATATTATATAAATTTTCAA
>QNYN01000167.1 GCA_003973585.1 Fusobacteriota bacterium
ATTCTAAAAGGTGGGGTAGAAGTAGATGCTTGGAATGATCATAGAGTAGCTATGGCTTTAGCTATTGCCAGTTCAAGATGTGAAAATCCTATTACACTAACAGGTGCTGATTCAGTAAAAAAATCATATCCACATTTTTGGTCTGATTTTGAAAAGGCAAAGAGGGGGTAAAAGATGGGATCAACTTGGGGAAAAAATATTAAATTATCATTATTTGGAGAATCTCATGGAGTAGGGATAGGAATTACTATAGATGGATTACCAAGTGGTATAGAATTAGATTTAGATGCAATAAGAATAGAGATGAAAAGAAGAGCTACAGGAAAAAATAAATTAACAACAGCAAGAAAAGAAGCTGATGAATTTGAAATATTAAGTGGATATTTTAATGGATATACAACGGGAGCTCCCCTATCAATAGTAATTAGAAATCGTGATCAAAAATCTCGTGATTATAGTAAAATAAAGGATATAGCTAGACCAGCACATGCAGATTATACAGGAAACCAAAGATATAATGGATTTAATGATTATCGTGGTGGTGGTCATTTTTCAGGTAGATTAACAGCTCCTATAGTATTTGCAGGTGCAATAGCAAAACAAATATTAGCAAAAGAAGGAATCTTTATTGGGTCACATATAAAAACAATTAAAGATATAGAAGATAGAAATTTTAATGAACAAGATTTAAATAGAGATAATTTTATAGAATTATCAAAAGAACAATTACCTTTTTTAAATGAAGAAATAAGAGAAAAAGCAAAAGATCTAATTTTAGAAGCTAGATCAAACCATGATTCAGTAGGGGGAATTATTGAATGTGGAATTATTGGGATGAAACCTGGAATTGGAAATCCTTTTTTTAACTCTATTGAAAGTCAGTTAGCTAGTCTTATGTATTCTATTCCAGCAGTAAAAGGTGTAGAATTTGGAACTGGATTTGAAATAACTAAATTATATGGAAGTGAAGCTAATGATAATATTTATATAAAGGATGAAAAAGTAGTAACTTCTACAAATCATAATGGTGGAATATTAGGAGGAATCTCAAATGGGATGCCAATTAATTTTAAGGTAGCAATAAAGCCAACACCATCTATATCAAAGGCACAAGATACTATAAATATGAAAACAAATGAAGAAACAAAATTTGAAATAGTTGGAAGACATGATCCGTGTATAGTACCTAGAGCTTTAGTTGTAGTAGAAGCTATGACTGCAATAGGAATACTAGACTTTATAAGGGGGTGTTAATATTAAAAGCTTAGATGAATTGAGATTAGAGATAAATAAAATAGATGAAAAAATGGCAAAACTATTTGAAGAAAGAATGAAAGTAGTAGAAGGAATAGCTAGGTATAAGCAAAGTGTAGGAATGAAAATTTTAGATGATTCAAGGGAAAAAGAAGTAATAGAAAATAATTCAAAGAGAGTAGATAGTCCATTAAAGAAATATTATATAGAATTTTTAAAAGATAATATGAAACTATCTAGAGAATTCCAAAAAGAAATTTTAGGATTAGGGAAACAAGTAGGTTATCAAGGAATAAAAGGATCATTTAGCTATCTAGCTTTAAAGAGTAAATATACAGATGCTGTATCAAAGTCATATGAATCTTTTGAAGGAGTATTTCAAGGAGTAAAAGAAAAAGAAATAGAAGTAGGAGTGTTACCTATAGAAAATTCATTTACAGGGGATATTACAGATAATTTTGATCTTTTGCGAAAATATGATGCTTATATAGTTGATACTATTGATTTGAAAATTGATCATAACCTTTTAGGAATAAAAGGAGCTAAATTAGAAGATATAAAAGAAGTTTATTCTCATATTCAAGGGTTTAAACAGTCACAAAAATTCTTATTAGGTCGTAATTATAAAGAAATTCCATACTACAATACAGCAATTAGTGCAAAACATATAAGTGAACAACAGGATAAATCAAAAGGGGCTATTGCTAGTCGTGAAACTGCTAAAATTTATAATTTAGATATTTTAGCACCTAATATCAATACTCATGAAGATAATACTACTAAATTTATGGTTATAGCTGATACATTAAAAGTGGAAAAAAATCATGATAGAGTAATGGTAGCATTTTCTACCTTTAATAGATCTGGTGATTTATCAGAAGTTTTAGGTGAATTTGCTAGATACAGTATCAATATGTTATCAATAAAATCAAGACCGCTAAAAAATTCTTCTTGGGAATATGTATTCTTTGTAGAATTAGAAGGAAATTATGAAAAGTTAAAAGAGGGATTAGAAGCAGTAAAAAAACAAAGTAAAATATTTAGGGTGATTGGTAGTTATGAAAAATAAATTTGCTTTAATAGGAAGAAAACTAGGACATAGTTATTCTCCTACAATTCATGAAAAAGTATTTCAAAAATTAGGAGTAAAAGGAGAATATTCTTTAATAGAATTAGAACCCAATGAATTACATCAAGTAGTTGATAAACTAAAAAATGAAGAGTTGAAAGGTATAAATATAACTATCCCTTATAAGACAGATATTATTAATAACTCCGTTAAGGTGGTTAATAAGGTTGCTCAATTATTGCCAATTAATCAGGATACAAAAAAAGAAATTGCCGTTGCTCAGAAAATTACAGATGAATTGACTAAAAAAGACGGTGTTGCTAGACGGTATTTATTTTTGTTGCAGAACAATATGGAGTTGCGTCCGGGAGGGGGATTCTTGGGTCAATATGTTGTGGCCACCATTAAAGACGGAAAAGTAATTAATTTTGTTTTTGAAGATGCTAATTTATTAGATCAGCGGATTAAGGTAAAAATTCCGCCACCATATCCTTTGCGGAAGAAGCTTTCTTTGAAAAAGTGGAAATTTAGAGATTCTAATTTTTCCCCTGATTTTCCCACTAATGTTAAGCAAGCTAAAAGATTTTATGGTTATTCCGGGCGAAACAATAAATTTGACGGAGTGTTTGCCATCAATGCTACGGTTTTGAATGATTTATTAAAGATTACCGGGCCGATTTCGTTACAGGGAGGACGCTATGTTTATAATAGTGATAATGCCATTTCTAAATTGGAAGAACAAGTTGAAAAGCCGTATTTATTTAATGAGAATTTGAATACGCAAAATAGAAAATGGATTATGCATAAGTTGGCCAATGCTTTGAAGGATAAATTGATGAACTTTGAAAACCTTCCTAAGTTAGTGGAATTTGCTCGGGAGGAATTGAATGATAAAAACATTCAATTAAATTTTTCCGATGAGTCTTTGCAAAAATCCGTGGAGGAGGTTCATTGGGCCGGTGAGGTTGATAAAAATTGGGATGGTGATTATTTGATGTTGGTAGATGCTAATTTGGGTGCCTTGAAAAGTGATTATTTTGTGAAAAGGTCTTTGAATTACAATGTTGATTTAACCACGGAAGTGCCGACGGCGGTGGTTGATTACAAATATAATCATACGGCCAAACATGGAGATTGGCGAACCAGTGATTACCATTCCTACATTAGACTTTATTCTCCGAAAGGTTCTGTTTTAACCAAGAGAGTGATGGTTAGTTATCCGATTACGCGGGAAGAATTTAATAAAACATATTTTGGGGTATTATTGGATGCTTTGATTGGTCGAGAAACGACTGCTCATTTTGAGTATAATTTACCGGTCAGTGTGAAGGACAATTATAAGTTATTAATTCAAAAGCAATCCGGTGTTGGAAATATTCCAGTGCATATACATTTAAAAAATGACAAGGGGGAGTTTGATTATGACGATGTGTTAAAAAATGAGTTGATTGTTGAATTTGGGGAGAAGTAGATAAAAACCCTTTACTTTTTTGAAAAGGTGTGCTAAATTAATTAAAGTCGTTTATTGAGAATGAAAGAACTCTTTGACGATTTAATCATACATATTTGGCCTTAACTCACCTGGCTCATTTTTATGGGTTTACGAGTTTTATTTATGGCCGGATAGAAGAATGGTTGAGTATTGATTCTGCCTAAAATAGTTTCATGCCCAAACATTATTAATAGGTATAATAGACTTGATACTAAATATTTCTGAATAAGATTTTTCAACTCAAGGTTGTTAGGAATTCAGATAAAATTAATAGATTCAATTAAAATTTATTTGGAAACAGTCTTATCTAGGGTCAAGTTTAGTCTAAAATTATGACAGAAAAACAAACAGAAGAAGTGATTGAAGATGTTAAATCTGAAATCAAAAAAGATGACAACGAAGTTAAAAAGAGCGTTGTTGTAGAAGATAATAAAAAATCTGTAAAATTGTCCTTGCAAAATATGCTTAAGGCGGGAATGCATTTTGGACAAAAGAAAT
>QNYN01000103.1 GCA_003973585.1 Fusobacteriota bacterium
AGTTTTAAAGGAAAAACAAGAACAAGAATTAGAAAAAATTGCTGAATTGTCAAAAGAAGATGCTAAAAATATCTTATTAGATAAATTAAAAGATGACTTAGTTCATGAATCAGCAGTTATGATTAGAAGTTATGAACATCAATTAGAAGAAGAAAAAGATAGAATGACACAAAGAATATTATCTACTGCAATTGGAAAAGCATCTTCTGACTTTGTTTCAGATGCAACAGTATCTGTAGTTCAATTACCAAATGATGAGATGAAGGGAAGAATCATTGGTCGTGAAGGTAGAAATATCAGAACTATTGAGCAATTAACAGGGGTAGATGTAATTATAGATGATACTCCAGAAGCAGTGGTTTTATCGTGTTTTGATGGTGTTAAAAGAGAAATAGCAAGAAGTGCTTTAGAAAAATTAGTAAATGATGGAAGAATTCATCCTACAAAGATAGAAGAAGCGATAAAAAAAGCTACTAAAGAAGTGGATAAAGGAATCAAAGAAGCAGGGGAACATGCTTTATTTGAACTAGGAATAACAGGAGTACATCCAGAAGTTACCAAAGTTTTAGGTAGTCTTAAATTTAGAACTAGTTATGGACAAAATGTTTTAACACATTCAATTGAAGTTGGACATTTAGCAGCTACATTAGCTGCTGAAATTGGTGCTGATGTTAAATTAGCTAAAAGATCAGGTTTATTTCATGATATAGGTAAAGTACTTACTCATGAAACAGAAACTTCTCATGGGCTATTAGGAGCAGAATTCCTTAGAAAATTCGGTGAAAAAGATTTAGTTGCCAATGGAGCTGAATCACATCATCATGAAGTGGAATTTAAATGTATTGAATCTGTTTTAGTCCAAGCAGCAGATGCTATATCTGCATCTAGACCTGGAGCTAGAAGGGAAACATTAAGTACATATATTAAGAGATTAGAAGAATTAGAAGCAATTGCAACATCATTTGAAGGGGTAGAATCATCGTATGCTATTCAAGCTGGTAGAGAAATGAGAATTATCATAAATCCTGCTATAATTAGTGATGATAAAACTACTATTCTTGCTCGTGATGTAGCTAAAAAAATAGAAGAAAATATGCAATATCCAGGACAAATCAAAGTTACTGTAGTAAGGGAAACAAGATCTGTAGAATATGCTAAATAATATTTATAAAAACGAGTTAAGAGATTAGCTCGTTTTTTCTATAATTTTTATAGAAATATGATATAATAATAAGTAAAAGTAAGAAAATTTTTTATTAAAATAGATTAGAGAAAAGAGGGAGATAATGAAAGTTTTAATTTTAGGAGATGTAGTTGGTAAACCTGGAAGAAATATTTTATCAGATTATTTAGAAAGAAAAAAAAATGAATATGATCTTGTCATAGTAAATGGAGAAAATGCAGCAGCAGGATTTGGATTAACAGAAAAAATAGCAAAGCAATTTTATAGGGTAGGAGTAGATGCGATTACTTCTGGAAATCATATTTGGGATAAAAAAGAAATGGTAGAATATTTAAAAAAAGACCATAAAATTTTGAGACCACTTAATTATCCAAAGGGTGTATCAGGAGTCGGTTGGAATATATTCGAAAGCCCTAACGGAGAAAAGGTAGCAGTAGTTTCTTTACAAGGAAGAATATTTATGCCGCCTATTGATTGTCCATTCCAAAGGATAACGGAAGTTTTAGATGAAATCAGAAAAAAAACAAAGAATATAATTGTGGATTTTCATGCTGAAGCCACATCTGAAAAAATGGCTATGGGGAGATTTTTAGATGGTAAAGTAACAGTAGTCTTTGGAACTCATACTCATATTCAAACTTCTGATAATAGATTATTAGATGGAGGGACTGGATATATTACAGATATAGGGATGACAGGTTCACATGATGGAATAATTGGGATGACAACAGAAACAGTGCTACCAAGATTTTTGACTTCATTACCTACAAAGTTTGAAATTTGTAATGATAATGTAAGGGTAAATGGGATAGAAGTTATAATAGATGAATATGGTAAATGTAGTGAAATAAATAGAATTGATATTTCAATAGATGAATTAGACTATGCTGATTTTTTATAAAATAAATCATAAAAAGGAAGGTAATAGATGAAATTAATAGAGGTTAGATTAATATTTGAGGCTGAGAATCCTCAATATGTTAAAAAAGAAATTACAGATTTATTTTATGAGTTTGGAGTACAAGGATTAAAAATAGATGAACCTATGGCACTAGATCCATTAGATTATTATAGTGATGAAAAAATATACTTACAGAGAGATTATGCTGTATCTGCATATTTTCCAGTAAATATATATGTAGAAAAAAAGAAGCAACTTATTATTTCTACTTTTGAAGAAAAATTTAAGGATAGAGAAGACATCATATATACACTAGATTTTTATGAGCTAGATGAAGAAGATTATCAAAATGCTTGGAAAAAATACCTTTATCCTGAAAAAGTAAGTAATAGATTTGTAGTGAAACCTACATGGCGTGAATACGAACCTTTAGAAGATGAAATAGTGATAGAATTAGATCCAGGTCGAGCATTTGGAACAGGTTCTCATCCTACTACATCCCTTTGTATAAAACAAATGGAAGAATATATAAAGGAAGGGGATAGTGTTATTGATGTAGGAACAGGATCAGGGATATTAATTGTTGTAGCCGATAAATTAGGAGCTAAAGAAGTATGGGGTGTAGATATAGATCCCCTTGCTGTAGAAGTGGCAAAAGAAAATCTAGAATTAAATAAAGTAAATATGGAAAAGGTGAAATTATTTAAAGGAGATTTAGTTACAGTTGTAGAAGAGAAAAAATTTGATGTGGTAGTTGCAAATATATTAGCAGATGTAATCTTAATTTTACTTAATGATATGTCTACAGTTGTAAAAAAAGGTGGATTGATGATTTTATCAGGTATAATTGAAGATAAATCAGAAGAAATAAAGAAAAGAATAATCTCATTAGGATATGAAATTATATCAGAAAGAAAAGATAGAGAATGGGTAAGTTTTACTGCAAAAGCATAATAATATCAAGATAAAGCTTTAAGTTTATCTATTTATAATAAGGAGGAAAATTTGAACAAAAAAATAAAAAAATGTAAAGGTTGTGGGATCGAACTACAAACGGAAGATAAAAATAAACAAGGATATATTCCTGCTAATAGTTTAAATGAAAATAAAGATCCTATTTGCCAAAGATGTTTTAAAATGACAAATTATGGTGACTATATTCCTATGGAGATGACAAAGGAAGATTATCAAAGAGAAGTTCAAAAAACTGCTAATTCAGCTCAAGTGGCTTTGGCAGTATTTGATATTATTGATTTTGAAGGATCTTTTGAGGATGAAATTTTAGATATTTTAAGAGAAATGGATTCTATTGTTATTATTAATAAAGTGGATCTTATTCCAGGTGGAAAACATGCAAGTGAAGTAGCAAACTGGGTAAAAGAAAGATTAGAAGAAGAGGGAATTGTTCCTTTAGATATTGCTATAGTTAGTGCTAAAAACACATATGGAATTAATGGAATAATTAGAAAACTCAATCATTTCTTTCCACATGGTGTAAAAGCTATGGTTATGGGGACAACTAATGTAGGAAAATCTAGTATAATTAATAGATTATTAGGAGCTAATAAAGTTACTATTTCTAAATATCCAGGAACAACATTAAAATCGACAAAAAATGTAATTCCTAATTCAAAAATTACTATAATAGATACACCAGGGCTTATTCCTAATGGAAGAATATCAGATTTAGTATGTGAGAAATGTCATTTGAATATAGTTCCTTCTAAAGAAATATCAAGAAAAACTTTTAAAGTTAAAGCTAATAAAATTATCTTAATTGGTGGACTAATAAAATTAAAAGTCTTAAGTGATGATGAAATGAAACCTATCTTTAGTATTTTCGCTTCTAAAGAAGTAACTTTTCATGATACAAAGGAAGATAGGATAGAAGCTCTTATCTCAGAGCATACAGGGACACTTATAACACCTCCATGTGATCGATGTAAAGATAAATTTTATAGTTTACCTACAAAAACAGAGGTATATAATTTAGATGTTGATGAAGAGTTAGTATTTAAAGGATTAGGGTGGATTTCTGTAAAAAGAGGACCTTTAAAAATAGAAGTTACTTTACCAGAAGAAGCAGAAATTATAGTTAGAGATGCTTTTATAAAGCCTAAAAGACCTGTAAAGTAGTAAAAATAAATAATATTTAAAAAGATAATAGATTTTATTCTGTTATCTTTTTTTTTATTAAAATTATAAAATTTTAATAAAAAGCTAAAAA
>QNYN01000075.1 GCA_003973585.1 Fusobacteriota bacterium
AAAGATTTCTATATAAAAGTTAAAAAAACAAATATAATAATTTGAATTATATAGTTTTAAAAGAGAAAGGCTTTGATTTGTTATGGTAAAAAATGTATAATAATCTATAAAAATTATTAGATAATATGTGAGGATGGTATCTTATGAAGGTAATTGGTATTTCAGGAAATAAAAGTTTTTTAGAAGGATTTAATAGAGATTATACTTTAGATCATTATTCTATATGTATTCAAAAAATAGGTGCAGTACCATTAATTTTACCACTAACTGACAAAAAAGAAATTGTTAGGGTATATATTGAAAAAATTGATGCTTTAATTATGTCGGGAGGTAACGATGTAAATCCTTTTCTTTATGGTGAAGATTTAGCAAAAGAAGCAGAAGTTCCTTTTACTTTAAGAGATACTTTTGATTTTTTACTTATTGAAGCAGCATTAGAAAAAAATATTCCTATTTTAGGAATATGCAGAGGAATGCAAATTATGAATGTATATTTTGGTGGATCATTACATCAAGATATTAAATATTATGGAAAAACAAATGTCCAACATCAGCAAAAACCTAATTATATAGAACCTGTTCATCATGTAGATATTAAGAAAGGAACTATTCTTTCTACTCTTATTGGTGAAAAAAAGCAAAAGGTTAATTCGATTCATCATCAATGTGTCAATAAATTAGGAAAAGGATTAGTAGTTTCAGCAGAATCTTCTTCAGATAAAATAATAGAAGCATATGAATCTAATGGTAAAAAGAAGGTAATGGGAATCCAGTGGCATCCTGAGATGATGTTTGCAAATGGAGAAAATGAAATGGGAAATATTTTTAAATTTTTAATAGAGTAATAAGAGAATAAAAAATAAAATCTTATTTATAATAAAAAAAGGAGATTAGTATGGGAAAATTATTAAGAGGTTCAAGTAAAAATGCAAGATTTTTTATAGCAGATACAAAAGATATAGTACAAACAGCATTAGATATACATAAGTGTAGTCCTACGGCAATTAAAGCTTTTGGTAGATTATTAACAGGAGCAGTTATGATGGGAGAAACATTAAAAGGTGATGATCTTCTAACTCTTAGAACAAATACAGACGGATTATTAAATCAAATGTTAGTAACAACTGATGCCGAAGGAAATGTAAAGGGATATCTAAGTAATCCTGAAGCAGATTTAGAAGTAAAAGAGGGAGAAATTCCAAAAGTAGGAGATTTAGTAGGTAAAGGAACATTAACAGTAATAAAAGATATGGGACTAAAAGAACCCTATGTAGGAGTATCGCAGATGGTAAGTGGTGAAATTGGGGAAGATATTGCTTATTATTATTATACATCGGAGCAAACACCATCGGTAGTAGTATTAGGAGTATCTTTAGGACCTGATATGAGAGTGAAAAATGCAGGTGGATATATTATTCAATTATTACCAGGGGCTAGTGAAAGTTTTATATCAAAATTAGAAGCTAAAATAAAAGCTATGAGGCCTATGACTGAGTTATTAGCAGGTGGAATGAGTTTAAAGAGAATTGCTAAATTATTATATGAAGATATGGAATCTGAAGATGAATTAGCACTAGTAGAAGATTATAGTATTTATGAAGAGAAAAAAATAGCTTATAATTGCAATTGTAATAAAGATAAATTCTATAGAGGATTAATGACGATAAAAAGAGAAGAATTAGAAGAACTTTTTAAAGAAAAACCTGAATTAGAAGTAGAATGTCATTTCTGTAGAAAAAAATATACTTTTACAAAAGAAGAATTATTAAAGTAAATTTTTTTGAATCTTATATAATTAAAGAAGGGAATTGGATTAGTTAAATTTAGGAGGAAAAAATGCCACCATTATTATTAAAAGCAATTATATATATAACATTAGCATTGATATTTTATACTGTAGGAGTTTGGAGTGAAAAAATAGAAAAAAACTTGAAGAAATGGCATCTTTTGATGTTTTACTTAGGGCTAATATGTGATGGATTAGGAACGAAATATATGAGTGAACTTTCAGGTGGCTTTGAATTTAGTTTTCATGGAATAACAGGTGGAATAGCAATTATTTTAATGTTTTTTCATGCATTTTGGGCTACACAAATTTTAGTGCAAAAAGATGAAGAAAAAAAGAAAACATTTCATAAATTTAGCATATTAGTATGGGGAATTTGGTTAATTCCATATCTACTAGGAATGTTAGTAGGAATGAAGATAATATAGTGTTTTTATTATTATGAAGGGTATACTCAATTTAAGATAGAAGAGATATAGAGCAACCTTTATTATCTTGACAATAAAACTTAGATAATATATAATTTGAGTATCAAATAAAAAAGTGTAGGAGGATTTATAATGGTAACTAAAGATATGAATATATTAGATGCAGTACAACAGTATCCAGTAGTAGTTCAAGTATTCCAAAGATATGGACTTGGTTGAGTGGGATGTATGGTAGCCTCAGGTGAGAGCTTAGGAGAAGGAATTAGATCACACGGATTAGACGCTGATGTTTTAATCGAAGAGATGAATAAATTAATAGAAGAAACTAAATAATGAAAAAAGGGCGACTCAAGTAGAAAATCTATATATGAGTCGTCCTCTTTTTTTTGAGAATAAAAATAATAAAACTTAATGTTTAATTTTGTATTTAACTTCAGGTCGGCCTACAGTTCCATAAGAAATATCACTTCTAATAGTTCCTATTTCTGCTAAATAATCTAAATATTTTTTTACTGTAACGGTACTACTGGTTAAAATGTCGGCAATTTCTTTAGAAGACCATTTTTTAGAAGGATCAGATTTAAGAGTTTCTAAAACTTTTTCTAAAGTTTTTTCACTAATTCCCTTAGGGAGGTCTTTATCTAATTTTGGTAGTGAGTTACCTTTATGATAAAGATTATCTAATTCTTTTTGTGTAAGTACAGGTGGATGAGATGAAGCTGCTAGTTTTTTAGCAAGATATCTATTTAAAGCTTCTTCTAATCTCTCAAATTCAAAGGGTTTAATCAAGTAATCAACTATACCATATTTAAATGCCTTCTCAATATGAATGATATCATTAGAAGCAGTAACAAATATTGTGTTAACATAGAATTTTTTTACAATATCTTCCCTTCGTAATGTTTTTAAAATCTCTAATCCCTCAGTATCAGGTAAATACATATCGAGGATAATTAATTCTATCTTATTTTTTATAAGATAATCTACAACTCCATTTCCATCAGAAAAAGTTTTTACCACATTGAATTCTTTATGAGAATTTATAATTTTTTTGGTAATCATACTTACCATGGGATCATCTTCTATAATTACTACATTGATCATTAAAGTACCTCCTTAATTAGTTCGATAGAAAAAGTTTTGAAGTTATTTTTTACTTTGATATTAATTGTTCCGTTATATATAGAAACTATATTTTTTATTAAAGCTAATCCAGATCCACGACCTTCCCCTTTAGAAGATATTCCCACTTTAAAGATATTTTCAATATTAGTAATAGGGTCTCCATTGTCACTAACTTCTATATAGATTTTGTTGCTATCTTCTAAAAAATAGGTTTTAATTTCTTTCTCCCCTTCTTTTTCATGGCTAAATGATTCTATAGCATTTTCAATAAGATTACCGATAATAACTATTAAATCATCTGAATCTATATTTTTATGATTTGACATGAGATTGCTTTCTTCTTCTACTTTTAGAGTTATTTGTTTTTCTTTAGCAAGGTTAATTTTAGTCAATAAAAGAGCTTTTATTGTAGTGTCATTAATGTTTTCAACTTCGTTATTTTCATGATCAACTTCTAATTTTAGAGAAGAAACATATTTTTTGGCTTCTTCATATTCTTCTAATCTTAGTAAACCTGAAATAACATGTATTTTATTTTTGAATTCATGAACAGTTGCCCTCATAGAATTTATAATCTGAGTAACCCCAGTAATATCTTTTGCCAATTGTTTTACTTTTGCACCTGATTTAATAATAAATAAAATATTGAATTTATCATTAGTATTAGAGATAAGTAAAGTACTAATATATACAATACCACTACTTAATCTGTATTCCCTATTAGAAATCATAGTTTTTGACATAATAATTTCATTATGTATTTTTTTTAGAATAACTTCATCACTTTTTTGTAAATTTTTCTTAGCTATTTTATTCATTTTTGTGATTTTTCCTGTAGAGTCAAGAGTTATAATTTCATCACTAATAGTATCAAATATAAGTTGTCTTTCTGAATAAAATTTTGCAATTTCATCAGGTTCATATCCAAATAATTGTGATTTAATATTTCTAGCTAAAAATATAGA
>QNYN01000205.1 GCA_003973585.1 Fusobacteriota bacterium
TAGAATCGATAGGTTTTCCCATCGATGGGTGAAAGGTCGCGAAGTTGACGGGTGAGTGTGTCGTAAAGTTGCATGAAAAAATGAGCTGTAATTTTGGCCTGCGGCGCGGACTGGATTTACTAGATTGTAACAAGATTTACAGAATTTTTTAAAGCTTTCTTGGCTGTTGAGTTTTGAGGGGCGTGATGTTAGCTTGTCGCTGAGATGAATGGCGATGCAACGGTTTGGTGTAACGGTTCTTTTATGAGAGCCAATGAGGTGAAGATTTCTCCTTTTGATCTTGGGATAACCGTGGGGCTTGGAGTTTTTGAAACGCTGGTTGCTTATAATGGAAGCAATGGAATGTCCTATCACACAACTGATTTAAGTGGTGATCTTCCCGACCAAGATGATGGTTTTGGCACACTTGCCTTTGCCATGTCACTACAAAACGGAAGTCCTGATGGAATTGCCCTGGTTGACGCAGGAGGTACTGTAGTTCAATTTTTAAGCTACGAGGGATCTTTTGAAGCTACCGATGGTCCTGCCAATGGTATGACATCTACGGATATCGGTGTTTCTGAACCGGGAAGTACTAATGTAGGATATTCCCTACAATTAGGAAATATTACAAAAGGCTATACCGATTTTGTATGGCAAGATGCCCCGCCCTGACGATTGTCATCACTGCTATTAGATCATCTGTAAAACCTAACTTCTTCAAACCTGCCTTAATCTCATCAGCTTGTTCTTGTGTGAATTTTCCACCACTAACAGATACAGCTTTATCTAAAGTAAAACCTCCCAATCCTAAACTACTTAACTTTTTCAGACTAGTAACTAATACATCTAAAGGCGCTATACCATCAATACCTTCACCAATAACTTTAAGAAGAGCTCCTTGTTTCATAAACTCCATCTCATTAGGGTAATCAAAAATATTTACAAAACCATATCCCATAGTTTTCATATCCTTAATCTTTTCTGAGAAAGTAAGTAATACAAAATCATCTCCATCTTTACCGTCTATATCCATCTGACGAACTTCTTTACTTCCAGTTGGTCCCATTATGAAAACTGGAAAATTCTGTCCTGCTATAAAAATTTGCTTCTCTGCTGGTGTGTAACCTGCCAACTCGTATATTTTATTCAATAATGTTGCAGCATTTTCATCCAATCTATAAGGATTTTTAGGATCTAATACTATACCTCCATAAACTTGAGGTCCAACAGTAGTAAAGAAAGGAGCCGCCTGAATTGGTGGGATATTTGCAATAATTGCTCTTTTATTCACTAGCAAATCAGTCATGTACTTATAGTTAAGTGTAAAAACTGAACCCTCTGGCAGACCACTCATTCTGTATGCAGGTGAAGAAGGATCTCCCATTTCTCCAAATGCACCTCCTGTACTAGCAAAACCTAAAACATCATTATTACCCAACCAAAATGTTGCAAAAGTTGCATCGCTCAATGCATCACCTACAATGTCTACATATTTTGTAGATGGCACTTTACTAGCATCAAGTAATCTTCCCATATAAGGATTAGCTCCACCATAACCAGGTAATCCCATATCTACAGCTCTAATTCCTGGAATCCCTAAATTATTTATAGGATCAGTAAACTTAGTTTTCAATCCATCACTAGGAGCTGCCTTTTCAATAATTGGAAGTTTCGTACTTGAATCAAATCCTTTTAAATACATATATCCAGTTCCACCTCCATCATTCAGCAAAGCTTGTTTCATCTCTGTATCTAAACTTTTAGAAAGGATAAGTGGATATGAACTTTCTTGAGCTTCTTTATATGCAGCACCATCAGCATACCCAAATGTTAATGAGTTACCTATTGCTACATATTTTGAAAAATCTACAGGCACCTCAGGTATCTCAGTAGATGGTTTATCTTGTTCACTTTCGCGAACAGCATCTTTTTTACAGCTATATAATCCACCAATTAAAAGAGCGGATAAAGCTAAATATCTTAAATTCTTCATGTTTATTCTTTTAATTAGTTATTAGTTTGATGGACCTCCAAAATGATAAGTTCCTCCTATTGAAAATACAACGTTTGATTTATCGTATGTTTCTGTATATGTTACTCCAGGAGCAAGATATTCTACTTGCTTTTCATCAGGAGCATAAGCAGTATATAAAATACCTAAATCTATATCAAACCTATCAGATATATGTCCTAAAGCTCCAAAAGAGAATGTATTAGCAGACAAACTATAACTCAATCCAGATTGGTAATCTAACGCAGGACTGGTAGTTGAGTATAGGTAACCTCCACTTAATGATATTTTTTCAGAAATATCGTACTGCAATCCAAGTGCTATTTCATATGAATTTGCATCTACCCAATCAGAATTATCTCCTCTGTTATATGTTGGCGGTGTATAATCAGCATCTCCTGGCAGACCTATTCCACTTCCTGCTACCCATCCATTTCTTCCATAATCAACATTTTTGTCCCAATAGTAATGTACTCCAAATGAAATATGAAAATCTTCTGTTGCCAAATAATCAACTCCTACAGATAAAAATGCAGGCATATCAGCAGCTACTTTAGCTTTATCAGGGAACATTCCTTTTTCCATTCCAGGCATACCTTTTGTATCATCCTTATATGTATAATTTTCAACATCCATTTTTGTAGCGAACTCATATTTTAAACCAATATTCATTCTTTCTTCCATGAAAGTTAAGTTAGCACCAATTATAGGAGTAATTCCTGATCCAAATTGCTGTACGTCAACTTCTCTATCTCTTGTAGCATCTCCAAGATATTTTGCAGTTGCAACACCTTCTAAATCTCCTATACTTGAAGCTGCTGCCTCAAGATCAGAGAAGAAATCTTGAGCAGGAACCATTGCTCCTGTATAACCCAATTGTTTATGAATTGGATTTATCATAACATTTTTAATATGTCCCTCATATGAATTTGCAATACTTACATATCGTGCTCCTGCATAAACTGAAATCATATCATTAATTTTATATGATGCTCCTGCTTGAGCTCCATAGTAAACAGATGATCCATTAAATGCAATGTTAGCTTTCTCATCAGTTGTTATAATTCCTTTTGCCGACAAAGCCTGAGTTATATCTTTAAAAGGACTTTCGAACTCTGGTAATCCTGTAGCAAAATCAGCACTACCTCCTCCACCAATAACAGTGAAACCAGCTGAAAATGCCCAATCTCCTGTTTTATAAACTGCGAAAAAAGTAGGTAGAGCAGGCACAAAAACATCACCAGTGTATGTTTTGTTTAAATAAGCATTCTCTATCGTTCTTTTCTGAATAACAGTTTGGTTATTTAACTGTACATAAAATCCATCTGCCAACTTAGTAAGTCCAGCAGGGTTGTAGAAAACTGCGTCTACATCTGTAGAAGCATCACGTGCTAGCATACGTATATACGCCGCACTTTGATTGGTGTTTGTCACCATTCCACCTGCAAAAGCCATTTGGCTAAGCAGAAGTGAAAAAACAAGTAATTTCAATCCTTTCATAATCGATTTTTTATTTGTTAGAAGTAATAAATCGTTTTATATAATTAATAAATATGTATAAAAAGCACTAATGAACAATTGTTCATTGCAAATAGTAACAAGATTTAGTTTCAATATCTCAGATGCTTTCGTAGACTAAAATCAAGTCAACTCTCAAAAAATTAGATTTTTAACTGATCATAATTACTATGCAAGCATAACAAGCTGAACATCTGCCTTTTACAACCATGAATATATTGCATTATCTTGATATAATCGTTATATTTTAAAACTTATTTAAAATCAACAATAAACCCACAAATGGAAGATTACAAAAGTTAACATTTTGTTTACATCAACTTAATATATTTGGTTTGAAAAAATGTACTTTTGAGTTTGAATTAAAAAAATTAGAATTTAGAATATGAGAAAAATAGAAGCTCCTAAAACTATAGAGGAAAGAAAAATATACGCTTACCATACTGATGGTATAGTTTATGTGCTACAACACTTAAGAAATATTTATGGTTTCAAACCTCTTTTACGTGGATACGAACTATCAGAATACTCTAGTTTTTCTAGTAAGGAAACATTAGCCACAGCATTAAAAGACGGAAAAGAAATCATTGAATTTGACAATCAGAAAGATTTCTTTAAGTATTTTTCTAAATTAGACTGTATCAGTTGTTAATAGGTAAATATACAGAACAAAAAAACGTGATTTCAGATTATTGAAATCACGTTTTTTATTACAT
>QNYN01000185.1 GCA_003973585.1 Fusobacteriota bacterium
GCTAGTTTATATAGTTACATTTTTTGTAGATAAAACACTAAAAATAGATAATTTTTATATTAAAAATTTATACTCTATAAGTACATTAATCTATACTATATACGGTATCAAAGTTTTATACAGTATCTTTAGAGTAAGGATAAAATGGAAAATTTATGGAAAACTTTTAGCAGTAGCAACTGCAATATTTTTTCCAGTATCTATTTTTGTTTTGGGAGTAATTGATAGTTTTGGAATAATTAAAATTAAAATCAGGAGGAAAGAATAATGGCGAAAATAAAAGTAATATTAAATACAGATGTAGCAGGGCAAGGAAGAAAAGGAGAAATTGTAAGTGTATCAGAAGGATATGCTAAAAACTTTTTATTAAAAGGAAATAAAGGAATAATAGCAACAGATGAAGAAATAAAAAAATTAGCTGCTAAAAAAGCAAAATCAGAAGCTAAAGATAAAGAAGAAACAAAAAAAGCAGAAGATCAGGCTAAAGTTTTAGGTGCTAAGACTTTATTTATGAAAGTTAAAGCAGGAGAAAATGGTAAAGTATTTGGATCTATAACACATAAAGAAATAGCAGATGCAATAAAAGAGCAATTTGATATGAAAATTGATAAGAAAAAAATAGATGGAACTATTAAAAAAATAGGAGAACATAAAATAGTAATAAAATTACACAAAGGTGTAAAGGCTAATTTAAAAGTAATTGCTGAAAGAATGTAGGAGTAATTAACTATGCAAGTAGACAAGTTAAAAACAGTTCAAAGTAGTATAGAAGCTGAAAGGTCAGTATTAGGTGGAATTTTATTAAAACCAGATGCTATAGAAGATATAGTAGAAATAGTAAAACCAAATGATTTTTATAAAGGTGCTCATAGAAATATCTATGAAGCTATGTTAAATGCATATTCACAAGGGGAAGTAATAGATCCTATAGTACTAATTAATATATTAAAAAAACAAAATAAATTTGAAGAGAGTGGTGGGGAAGCTATTCTATACGATATTATAGAAGAAGTTCCTACTGCTGCTAATATCTATACCTATGCAAGGATTGTAAAAGAAAAGGCAACTTTACGAAAATTAGGAGATATTGGAACTCAAATAGTAGAGATGACCTATGAAGGGTATGAAGATATAGATGATATTTTAGATAAAGCTGAAGGAATGATTTTTAAAATATCTGAGAATAAAGAGAGTAAAGATGTTATTGAAGTAAAAGATATCATTGCAGATGAATATGAAAGATTAGAAAAATTAATGGATAATAAGGGAATGACAACAGGAATTTCATCGGGATTTAAACATTTTGATGAAATGACCAATGGTTTTCATCCTTCAGATTTAGTAATATTAGCAGCTAGACCAGCAATGGGAAAAACTGCCTTTGTTCTAAATTTAGCATTACAAGCAGCAGTAGAAGATAAAAAAAGTGTTATGATATTTAGTTTAGAGATGTCGAACTCTCAACTTTTACAAAGATTTTTAGCTGCTAAAGCAAGGATTCCCCTTTCTAATTTAAGAAATGGATTTTTAGAAGCAGATCATTGGGTAAAATTAGGCTCTGCTGCTTCAAAATTAGCAGAATCAAGTATTCAAATTGCTGATATGCCTAATATAAATGTAATGGAAATAAGAGCTATGGCTAGAAGAGCTAAAGCAGCAGGAAAATTAGATATGATTATAATAGATTATCTTCAACTGATAAAAGGAAGAGATAAAAATGGAGAATCTAGACAACAAGAAATTTCTGATATATCTAGATCATTAAAAATAATAGCAAGGGAATTAGAAGTTCCTGTAATAGCTCTATCACAATTATCAAGGGGTCCTGAACAAAGGGCAGATAGAAGACCTATGTTATCGGATTTAAGAGATTCTGGAGCAATAGAACAAGATGCAGATATGGTAGTTTTCCTTTATAGAGATGACTATTATAATGAAGAAAGTGAAGATAAAGGGATAGCAGAAGTTATTATAGGGAAACAAAGAAATGGTCCTGTAGGAACTGTAAAATTAAGATTTTTCTCTGAATACACACAATTTGGAGATTATACTACAAGTATAGATTAACAAAAAAAGTAAGGGTGCAAGTCTGCTTTGTAAAATAAGGAGATAAAAAATGAAAAAAGTAGAATTATTGGCTCCAGCTGGAAATTTTGAAAAATTAGAAATGGCATTTCACTACGGTGCAGATGCTGTTTTTTTAGGTGGAAAAGAATTTAGTTTGAGAGCTGGAGGACACAACTTTGATAGGGATGAATTAGTAGAAGCAGTAAAATATGCCCATGAAAGAAATAAAAAAGTATGGGTAGCATTAAATATAATTCCTCATAATGATGAAATGGAAAGTTTACCTGAATATATACAGTTTTTGGAAAAAGAAGCAAGTGTAGATGGGGTAATAGTAGCTGATTTAGGAGTACTAGAGATGGTAAAAGAAAACTCTAATTTGCATATAAGTGCAAGTACTCAATCTAGTAATACAAACTGGAGATCGGTAAAAATGTGGCAAGAAATGGGAGCTTCTAGGGTAGTTTTGGCTCGTGAAGTATCTTTAGAAAATATAAAAGAAATTAGAAAAAAAGTACCAGATATTGAAATAGAAGTATTTATTCATGGTGCAATGTGTATGTCTGTATCTGGTAGATGTCTACTAAGTAACTATATGACAGGTAGAGATGCCAATCGTGGAGATTGTGCTCAATCTTGTAGATGGAAATATAGTGTTGTAGAAGAAGATGAGAATGGGAATAAAAAATTAGTAGATCCAAATGAAGAAGCAACTCATGTTTTTAGTTCTAAAGATTTATGTACTATAGAATTTATAAATGAGATTTTAGATGCAGGAGTAAATTCTCTGAAGATAGAAGGAAGAATGAAAGGGATATACTATGTAGCAACTACTGTAAAAGTCTATAGAGATGCTATAGATAATTATTATAGTGGAGCTTATAAATATAATGAAAATTGGTTGAAAGAATTAGAAACTATATCTCATAGAAAATATACATCTGGATTTTATTTCAAGAAACCTGATTCAGAATCACAAAATTATAATAATAGAAATTCATATAGTCAAACTCATAAACTGGTAGCAAAAATAGCTGAAAAAATAAGTGAAAATGAATATATATTAGAAGTAAGAAATAAAATCTTTACAGGGGAAAAATTAGAAGTAGTAACAAATAGAGGAAATCCTAAAATAATAACTTTACCTGACATGGAAATAACTAAAAAAGGGATAACAGGAATAGTCTATGATGCAAATCCAAACTCTACTGTAAAGGTAAAAATAGATGCTGATTTAAATAGATTAGATATGATTAGAAGAGTATTATAAGAAGATAAAAAGGGGATAAAAATGAGAAAAACTGAATTAGTAGCTCCTGCTGGTAATATGGAAAAATTAAAATTAGCCTTTGATTGTGGTGCTGATAGTATCCTTTTAGGAGGGAAAAAATATAATTTGAGAACAGGAAGTCATAACTTTACAGATGAAGAATTAGAAAATGCTGTAAATTATGCAAAGGAAAGAGGGAAAAAAGTGTGGGTAGCACTAGATATGATCCCTCATAATGAAGAATTAGAAGGATTAGATGAATATGTAGTTTTTTTAGAAAAAATAGGTGTTACAGGAGTTATGATAGGAGATTTAGGAGTTTTTCAAATAGTCAGAGAAAATTCTAATCTAAAAATCAGTGTATTAACTCAAGCTAGTAATACTAATTTTCGTTCTGTAAGGATGTGGAAAAAATTAGGAGCTTCTAGGGTAATTTTAGCTCGTGAAATAACTATAGAAAATATAAAAGAAATCAGAGAAAAAGTCCCTGAAATAGAATTAGAAATCTATGTTCATGGAGCTATGCATATGTCTACTTCTGGGAGAAGTTTACTTACTAGTTATATGTCATCTAAAGGTAAAAATATCGATCCAAATAGTGCCCAGTGGAAATATTCAGTAGAAGAATTAACTAGACCTAATGAGTATATGCCAGTTTTTGAAGACGAATATGGAACACATATTTTTCATTCAGAAGATCTATGTACAATAGAAAATTTAGATAAAATTTTGGAAGTAGGAGTAGATGCAATAAGGATAGAAGGTAGGATGATGGATGATAAGTATCTTTCTACAGCAGTTAGAATTTATAGTGAAGGGATAGAAGATTTTTATAATGGAGAGTTTCGAGTAAAAGAAGAGT
>QNYN01000040.1 GCA_003973585.1 Fusobacteriota bacterium
TGCTAATCCTGCATCTGATAATACTTTTGAGATTGCAGCTGTTGTTGTTGTTTTTCCGTGGTCTACGTGTCCTATTGTTCCAATATTTACGTGCGGTTTACTTCTGTCAAATTGCTCTTTTGCCATTGTTAAAGCCTCCTAAGTTTTTTTATTATAGTTTATTTTGAAGTGCTTAGGATTACTCCCAAGCACTTTACTATATATTTTTTGTTTTTTTACCTAATAATCTAATTAATATTAGTTTCTTTCTTCCATTATTGCTTTTTGGATAGCTGCTGGAACTGGTAAATATTTCTTGAATTCCATTGCATAGTTTGCTCTTCCTTGAGATTTAGATCTTAAGTCAGTTGAGTAACCAAACATTTCTGATAAAGGTACTTCTGCATCTATGATTCTAGCTCCGTTTCTTTCAGTCATTCCAAGAACAACTCCTCTTCTAGAAGAAACGTCTCCAATTAAGTCTCCCATGTACTCTTCAGGAGTAGTTATTTCTACTTTAAAGATAGGCTCAAGGATAACTGGATTACATTCTCTTGCAGCTTTTTTCATAGCCATAGATCCTGCAATTTTAAATGCCATTTCGTTCGAGTCTACATCATGGTATGATCCATCATATAAAACAACTTTAACATCTTCCATTGGGTATCCAGCGATAACTCCACCTTCAAGTGCTTCTTTACAACCTTTTTCAACTGCAGGAATATATTCTCTAGGGATAGCTCCTCCAGTAATTTTGTTTTCAAATACAAATCCTTCACCTGGGTTAGGAGATACTTTAATTTTAACATGTCCGTATTGTCCTCTACCACCTGATTGTTTTGCATATTTCATATCAGTATCAGTATCAGTTGTAATAGTTTCTCTGTAAGCAACTTGTGGTTTACCTACATTTGATTCTACTTTAAATTCTCTTTTCATTCTATCTACTAAAATGTCTAAGTGAAGTTCACCCATTCCAGAAATGATAGTTTGTCCTGTTTCTTCGTCAGTTTTAACTTGGAAAGTAGGATCTTCTTCTGCTAATTTACTTAAAGCAATACCCATTTTTTCTTGGTCAGCTTTTGTTTTTGGTTCAACTGCTACTGAGATAACTGGCTCTGGGAATTCCATTCTTTCTAAGATAATAGGATTATCCATATCACATAATGTATCTCCAGTTGTAGTATCTTTAAGACCTACTGCTGCTGCGATATCTCCACAGTATACCATTTCGATTTCTTCTCTTTTGTTTGCATGCATTTGTAAGATTCTTCCAACTCTTTCTTTTTTACCTTTTACAGAGTTTAATACATAAGAACCTTTTGCTAAAGTTCCTGAATATACTCTAAAGAATGATAATCTTCCAACAAATGGATCTGTCATTATTTTAAATGCTAATGCAGCAAATGGTTGGTCATCTCCAGGTAATCTTTCCATTTGAATAGTTTCATCTTTAACATCTGTACCAGCTATTGCTCCGATATCTAATGGAGATGGCATTATGTCAACGATTAAGTCTAATAACGGTTGAACTCCTTTGTTTTTGAAAGCTGTTCCACATGTTACAGGTACAATTTCATTTGCAATTGTAGCTTTTCTTAATCCTGCAATTACTTCTTCTTCAGTTAATTCTTCTCCACCAAAGAATTTTTCCATTAACTCATCATCAGTTTCTACGATAGATTCAATCATGAATTCTCTCGCAGCTTCTGATTCTGCTACTAATGATTCTCTGATATCAACGATTTCCATATCTTGACCATCTTTAGTATCTAAAGGCCATCTATGTTCTTTCATTGTAATTAAGTTTACTATTCCTTCAAAGTTCTCTTCAGCACCAATTGGTAATTGAACAGGAACTGGATTAGATCCTAATTTTTCTTTTATGTCATTTACACACATTTTGAAATCTGCACCAGTTCTGTCCATCTTGTTAAAGAAAGCCATTCTAGGTACGTTATATTTATCTGCTTGTCTCCAAACAGTTTCAGATTGTGGTTGAACTCCATCAACTGCAGAGAATACTGCAACTGTTCCATCTAATACTCTTAATGATCTTTCTACTTCTACTGTGAAGTCCACGTGACCTGGAGTATCAATGATGTTTATTCTGTGATTTCTCCAGAAACAAGTTGTTGCTGCTGAAGTGATTGTGATTCCTCTTTCTTGCTCTTGCTCCATCCAGTCCATTGTAGCAGCACCATCATGTACTTCCCCAATTTGATGTGTTACACCTGTGTAAAGTAAGATTCTTTCAGTTGTAGTTGTCTTACCTGCGTCGATGTGAGCCATGATTCCTATGTTTCTAGTTTTTTCTAAAGAAACTTCTCTAGCCATTCAATATTCCTCCTTGATATATATATACATATACGAAAAACTAAGTTAAAATTAACTTAGTTCTTACCATTTATAATGAGCGAAAGCTCTGTTTGCTTCTGCCATTTTATAAGTGTCTTCTTTTTTCTTGATAGTTGCACCTTCGTTGTTTGACGCTGCGATTAATTCGTTAGCTAATCTTTCAACCATTGTGTACTCTTTTCTATTTCTAGTATAAGTAGTTAACCATCTTAAAGCTAATGCTTGTTGTCTTACTGGTCTTACTTCTACAGGAACTTGATAAGTAGCTCCACCAATTCTTCTTGATTTAACCTCTAATACAGGTTTGATGTTTTCGATAGCTTTCTTGAAAGTTTCGTATCCTTCTTCACCTGTTTTTTCTTTTATTAAATCCATTGCTCCGTAGAAAATTGACTCTGCTAAAGATTTTTTTCCATCTAACATAATAGAATTTATAAATTTAGTTACAACTTTATCTCCATATCTTGAATCAGCTAAAACGTCTCTTTTAACTGCTGCTCTTCTTCTTGACATATTTTTTTGCACCTCCTAATTTTGTTTGTTAATTATCCTTTTTTTACTCCATACTTAGATCTTGATTGCTTTCTATCTGCTACTCCTGCAGTATCTAAAGCCCCTCTAATTACTTTATATCTTACCCCTGGTAAGTCTTTTGTTCTTCCACCTTTTAAAAGAACAATTGAATGCTCTTGTAAGTTATGTCCGATTCCTGGAATATAAGCAGTAACTTCGATTCCGTTCGTTAATCTTACTCTGGCAACCTTTCTTAAAGCTGAGTTTGGTTTCTTAGGTGTAGAAGTATAAACTCTTACACAAACTCCTCTTTTTTGTGGGTTTCCTTTTAATGCTGGTGATGTTTTAGAAGACTCTAAAGTCTTTCTTCCTTTTCTTATTAATTGGTTAATAGTAGGCATCTTTACCCTCCTTTTCTTTTTTTTCTAATTATCAAAACAATAATTTGAAATTTATTTTATTTCACAACTAGATTAGTATATCAGAGATACAAAATTTCGTCAACACTTTTTTGATACAACTTCAATAAAATTAAGGTTAAATTGTCAACCCACCAGGTAGTGTGGTCTTTATAAAACAAGAGCTAGATTTAGTATTCTAGCTCTTAAAAATTTTTATTTTATTTTTGATTCTATTTTCCAATACCCACTTCTAGAGCTTCCTATTCTTGAAATTTTCCCAATTTTCTTTAATTTTGCTATTTGCTTTTCAATACCTCTTACTGAAATTTCTAAAATTTTAGCTATTTCTTTCATGGTAATATTTGGTTTTTTTCTAATTTCCTCCAAGATTCTATCTTCAGTTTTTACCGAACTTTTTACCGAACTTTTTACCGAACTTTTTACCGAACTCAATATTATTTCTAGCATAAATTCTATAAATAAAGTACTCTCTCCTACTTTATCTGATTTTTCCAACACTTTATAATATTCTTCTTGATTGTCTCTAATAATACTCTCTGTAGGTATCAAAGAAAATACCTTTTTCCAATTGTATAAAATTACTGTTTGCCATAATCTACCAATTCTACCATTTCCATCACTAAAAGGATGTATAAATTCAAATTCATAGTGGAAAACACAAGATTTAATTAGAGGATGTTCATCACTTTTTCTTAACCATTCAAACAAATCTTTCATTAATTCTGGCACAAGCCTATGATTTGGTGCCACATGAGATATACCTTTATTATTTCCTATTCCTACATTTACATTCCTAAAGTTCCCTGCTATTTTTAAGACCCTTTCCATCATAATTTTGTGTGCTAATAACAAATCTTCTAAATTATCATATCTATAATCTTCTAATTTTTTATAAGCATTTATAGCACCTTCTACTTCCGAAACT
>QNYN01000125.1 GCA_003973585.1 Fusobacteriota bacterium
TAAAAGATTTTGATTTTATTATTTGTCAAACAGAATTAGAAGCTTTAATTTTGGAAAACAATTTAATAAAAAAATATATGCCTAAATATAATATTCTTTTAAAGGATCAAAAAACCTATCCATACATAAAAATATCTAAGGAAAAATTTCCAAAGATATCTTTAATAAGAAGAGTTAAAGATATAAATAAAAAAAATGGAGATTATTTTGGACCATATCCCAGTGGAAGTAGTTTTTTATTAAAGAATTTAATAAAAATATTTAAAATAAGAGATTGTAAAAGGGATATGAATAAAAAATATAGTAAACCATGTTTGAAATTTCATATGAATTTATGTTTAGGACCTTGTGTGCATAAGGATATAGAAACAATATACAATCAAAATATAATTGGAGCTAAATTGTTTTTAAAAGGGGAAAATAAGAAATTATTAGAAAATTTAAAAGCAGAAATGAAGAAAAATAGTGAAAATATGAATTTTGAATTGGCTATAAAATATAGAAATCAGATTGATTCTATAGAGAATGCTTTAAAAACTCAAATAACTGAAGTTTTAAAAGATATAGATGAAGATGTATTTTTATGTAAAAAAGAAGGAAAATTATTATTTTTAACAATTTTAAAAGTAAGAGAAGGTAAAATTTTAGGAATAGATAATTTACAGATTAATTTAAAAATAGAAGATTTTGAAGAAGATGAAATATTTATACAATCTTTTTTAAGATATTATAATAGTGGTAGGTTACCAAAAAGTGTCATACTAGATAGTGAATTTATAAAAGAAAAAGAACTTCTAGAAGAATGGGCAAAAAGGGTGCTAAATATCAATTTGAAACTCTACTTTCCAGTAATTAAAAGTAGAAGAAAAAAATTATTAGAGATGGCACATGAAAATTTAGAAATGGAGATAAAAAAATATTATAATAAAAAAGAGATATTAGAAGAGGGATTAAATTTACTCTTTGAAACTCTTAATTTAAAAAAATTCCCTAGAAGGATAGAATGTTTTGATATCTCGAATATCTCAGGAAAAGATGCAGTAGGAGCTATGAGTGTAGCTATTGAAGGTAGGCTTTCTAAAAAGAATTATAGAAAATTTAAAATAAAGACTAAAGATACTCCTGATGACTATCATATGATGAAAGAAGTGATAAATAGACGGTACTCTAAATTACAAGAAAATGAATTTCCAGATTTAATATTAATTGATGGGGGATTAGGACAATTGAATGCTGTAGAAGGGGTATTGTTAAAATTAGAAAAAACTCATTTAGTAGATATAATTAGTATAGCTAAAAGGGAAGAAGAAGTTTTTAAAGCAGGAGAAAAAATCCCTTACATATTTGATACTTCTATGGAAGCATTAAAAATATTACAGAGGTTAAGGGATGAAGCTCATAGATTTGGAATCACTTACCATAGAAATTTACGGAAAAAAAGGGTAATATCTAGTGAACTAGATAATATTCCAGGTATTGGTCCTAAAAGAAGGAAAGATCTTCTACAAAAATTTAAGTCTGTAAAACAAATAAAAAAAGCTAGTCTAGAAGAATTAAAAGAAATATTACCTGAAAAAATAGCTATTCAACTAAAAAAAGGGGGAGAAAGATGAAAAAAGTATTAGTGATAGATGATGAATTAAGTATTAGATTGTTACTTCGAGAGATAATAGAAGATATAGGAATAGAAGTTGAAGAAGCTGAAAATGCTAAATTAGCTTTAGATTTATTAGAAAGTGAAAAATATGATTTATTAATTATGGATATTCAAATGCCACAAATGAATGGTTTAGAAGCTATAAAAAAGATAAGAAAAATTACAGATACACCAGTATTTATTCTAACAGCTTTTGGACATTTAGAGGGAGTAGTAGAAAATTTAGATGTGGAAATACAAGGATTTATAGAAAAACCTTTTGATATAGATGAATTAGTAGAAAAAATAAAAAAACAAGTAAATATTGAGGGATAAAGGAGTGGAAAGTGTATAGATATATATTACTTTTAATGATGAGTATAGTAGTAACTGGATGTACAGGAATAGCCAAAATTAAAGAACGATATCATAGAGCTCCATTTGAACAGGTAATTGATAGAGGAGACTATCAAATAAATTTATATGAAATAAAATACCCAGAGAAATATGAAGAAAAAATAGAGTTTTATAATGATTTTAGTATATTACTAAAAAAATTATTAGTTTATGATTCAACTCTAAATATTTTATATCCAGAAGAATTAAAAAAAGATATTCTTAAATTAGGAGACAATTTGCTATTACCAGAGGAAGAAATTTATGTGAAACCATCGTCAGAATTATCAAAAATAGAGATGGAGGAGATAGATAAGAATATTGATTTTAAATTAGATAATGAACTAGGTAAATCTCAATATTATCTTAACAAACAAGTGTATTTTTGGAAGAATTTATTAAAACAAAAAAATAATACTAGAGAAAATTATACAGAATTAGACAAAGAACGACTTATTCAGGAAGTAAAAAAATCTAGAAAAGAAATGTTTGAAATATTAAATGAAGTAGAAATAACTTCAATTCTTAAAATTACAGATCCATATAGATCAAATGAAGATAATTATTGGCAACAAAAAGATGTGTATATTCACAGAAAAACAAAGATAAATCCACAAATTTTTAGAGAAACGAATTATATTTACCTAGGAGATATTGAAGATTTAGATGCAAAAAAAATAGTAGGAGAACAGCTAAAGTTTGACTCTAAAATAGTAATAATAGAAAATAAATTATATAATGGATATACAGTAGTAGATAATAAATTTGTATTTTTTCATGGGGGAAAAAATAATATAAGTTATTATGATGGATACAAAATAAATTTAGAAATAAAAGAGGTAACTTTAAAAGATCTATTGAAAATTGATGATGATATTTTAATAGATGATTTTTTAAATCCAAATCTTTATAAGAAGAGGCAGGGGAAATAATGGGATATATTTTAATTATTATTATACTAGGAATCGTTTTTTTATTGTTATTAAAAAAAAATGAAAGAAAAAAAATCGATGATATGCATAGACTTATTGAAAAAATAGGAAAAGTGGAAGACTATGAAGAGATACCACTAGAATTAAAAGACTCCTATGAAGAAACAGTAAAAAATATTAGAATGCAAGCGGCTCAATTAAATAATTCAATAAAAGAATTAAATGAATTTAGAGAAGAATTGAATATAACTTATGACTCTTTGTTGAAAAAATCAGCACAATTAGAAAATACAAATCAAGAATTAGAAAAAAAAGTAGCTAATTTATCAAATATCAATGCCGTAGCAAGGACAGTGTTATCAACACTAGAATTGAAAAAGATAATTAATGTTATATTAGATGCTTATTTTGTTTTAACTGGAGTAAAGAAAATAGCAATTTATCTTTGGAAAGATGGAACATTAGAGTTAAGGAGAAGAAAAGGAAATTTCACAACTACAGAAAATGAAAATTATTCTATAGATGAACTATCAACTTATGGACGAGAAGACTATAAAAAAATATATAAGAAAATTTCTGAGTCTATAGAAAAAACCCCTGGTGAAACTATTATAATATCTGAATTAGTAGTAAAAGGAAAAGAGCTAGGTGTAATATATATTATAGAAGATGAAGATAACTTAAGTTATAGTGATGAAGCAACTATATCAGCATTAGCTATCCAAGTAGCTATAGCTATAAATAATGCCCTTATCTATTCTGAATTGATAATAAAAGAAAGATTAGATAATGAATTAGAAGTAGCAGCAAATATTCAAAAACAACTTCTACCTAAATCTTTAAAAAATATTAAAGGTGTAGAAATAGAACAATATTTCAATCCAGCTAAAGAAATAGGTGGAGACTATTATGATTATTCTATTTCCAATGAAAATAAATTATGGATAACTATAGGAGATGTAAGTGGAAAAGGAGTTCCAGCAGCCTTTTTAATGGCTTTAATTAGATCTGTATTAAAAACTTTAGAATATAAAGATTCATATCCAGCAGATGTATTAACAGACTTGAATGATATTATTTATCCTGATATAAATGAAGAAATGTTTGTGACAATATTTCACAGTCAATATGATTTTTTAACAACAACACTATATTATTCAAATGCCGGACATAATCCTCTTATTGTATATAAATCAGACAGGAAAGAGGTAATAGA
>QNYN01000049.1 GCA_003973585.1 Fusobacteriota bacterium
TAATGCTTGAGCTGATAATGATCTAGCTGATACATGAATTACTGAAGGTAATAACTCTCCTGCAATTTTGTACATGTTAGGTATCTTTAATAAAAGACCTTGTGATGCTGTATATGTAGTAGTTAAAGCTCCTGCTTGTAACGCTCCATGTACAGATCCTGCAGCTCCTGCTTCTGATTGCATTTCTACTAACTTAACAGGTACTCCAAATAAGTTTTTCTTACCTTGAGCTGCCCATTGGTCAGTATATTCTGCCATAGGTGATGATGGTGTTATAGGATAGATTGCCGCTACTTCTGTAAATGCATATGATACATGTGCAGCTGCTTGGTTTCCATCCATAGTTTGCATGATTTTAGCCATGTGTGTGACCTCCTAAAAAAATTAAATTATATTTTATTAAAGTTAATAAAATAAAATGTTTACTGAACAATTTTACTTCATTAACAAGACTTTGTCAATAAATGGTTACTTTTTTTGAGAATTATTTAACTATTGCGTAAGTATCTCTTGCAATAACTAATTCTTCATTAGTTTGAATCTTATAAATTGCTACTTTAGAAGAATCTTTTGATAATTTTACTGACCCTTTTTTTCTTACTGAATTAACTTCTTCATCTAATTCTACACCCATAAATTCTAAACCTTCTAAAGATTTAGCTCTTATTAAACTAGAGTTCTCTCCAATTCCACCTGTAAAACAGATCATATCTAATCCACCCATAGCTGCTGCATATGATGCAATGTATGCTCTAATTCTGTAAGTCATCATATCTATTGCTAAAGCTGCTCTTTCGTCTCCAGCTTCTCTTGCTTTTTCTAAATCTCTACAATCAGAAGATTTTTCAAAAATTCCTAAAATTCCTGATTCTTTATTTAATCTAGTGTCTATTTCTTTATCTGTTAAATTTCTCTTAGCTTTAATGAAAAACGCTGCTGCTGGATCGATATCTCCACATCTAGTTCCCATCATAAGACCTTGTAATGGTGTTAATCCCATTGAAGTGTCTACACATTTACCATCTTTAACTGCTGATACAGAAGCACCATTTCCTAAATGACATACAACTATTCTTGATTTCTCAGGGTTTCCTAATATTTCATTAGCTATTCCTGATACGAATTTATGAGAAGTTCCATGGAATCCATATTTTCTTACTTTTAACTCTGTATAATCTGCATATGGTAACGGATACATAAATGCTTTTGCTGGCATTGTTTGATGGAATGCAGTATCAAATACACCTACATTTGGCTTCCCTGGAATTAATTCCATACATGTTCTAACTCCTAATAAGTTAGCTGGGTTATGTAATGGTGCAAGATCATTATTTGCTTCTACTCCTGCTATTACTTTTTCATCTAATAATACAGATTCAGTAAATTCTTCTCCACCGTGTACTAATCTGTGACCAATAGCGTCTACTTCATTAATATCAGCTATTACACCATGTCCTTCTGCTGTTAAAGTGTTTAACACTAACTCTAAAGCTTCCTTATGTGTTGGCATATCTTGCTCTAATTCTAATTCAAAATCTGTAGCTGGAACTTCATACTCAAACTTTGAACCATGAATTCCTATTCTATCACATAGACCAATTGCTAACACCTCTTCTGTTAATGGGTTTATTAATTGATACTTTAGTGATGAACTTCCACAGTTAATTACTAATACTTTCATTACTTTGTTCCTCCTAATTTTTTTATTTATTTTTAATTAATTTGCTTGTACTGCTGTTATTGCTGCTAAATTTACGATATCAGAAACTGAACAACCTCTTGATAAGTCATTAATTGGTGCTGCTAACCCTTGTAATAATGGTCCATAAGCCTCTGCACCTGCTAATCTTTGAATTAATTTATATCCAATATTTCCTGCTGCTAAGTTAGGGAATATTAATACATTTGCATGTCCTGCTACTTTTGAATTAGGTGCTTTTTTAGCTCCTACTGATTCTACTAATGCAGCATCTGCTTGAAGTTCTGCTTCAAATTCAAAATCAACATTTTTCTCTTCTAATATTTTTCCTGCTTCTATAACTACATCTACTGAATCATGTTTAGCTGATCCTGCAGTTGAGAATGTCATTAATGCTACTTTAGGCTCTAATCCTGCTACTAATCTTGCTGTTTCAGCTGCTCCCATTGCAATATCAGCTAATTGTGCTGAAGTTGGCTCTGGTATTACTGCACAGTCTCCAACAACTAAAAGCTCACCAAATTCTTCTGTATTATTCTTTAATTCCATAATCATTGATGATGAAACTGTTTTCATTCCAGGTTTAGTTCCTACTACTTGGAATCCTGCTACTAAAACTTTTGCTGTAGGAGAGTCTGATCCAGATACCATTCCATCTGCATCTCCTAATGCTACCATCATAGCACCAAAGAAGTTAACATCAGAAGTTAATTTAGCTAAAGCTTGTTCTGGAGTCATTCCTTTTTTAGCTCTTTTTTCTACTAATTTTGCCACATAAGCGTCCATTTTATCAAAATTATTAGGATCTACAATTACAACACCTTCTAAATTTAATCCTAACTTTTCTGCGTCTTCTTTTATTCTTTCAGGATTTCCAACTAAAACCACTTTAGTCAATCCTTCCTTTACTAATTCAGCTGCTGCTTTTAATACCCTTTCATCTGTTGACTCAGGTAAAACAATAGTTTTTAAGTTTTCTTTTGCCTTTTTTCTAATTTGATTAATGATTCCCATTACTCATCCTCCTAGTTAATTTTAATTTTTCAGTCAATGTATGTTAACACATTACAGTTTAATTGTACATATTAAGACCTGTCTCTTTTTATTCTTTTTTACCTAAAATTTAAATTATCAATTTCTATCTGTCACGCTATTTATTGACATCCTTATTTTACTCTCTTTTTCGACCTTTTTTCTTGGGTTTTCTATCATTTTTAAACCTAATAAAGAACAATTTTTACTCAAAAATAGCATCTATGTATTCTTTTGATTTAAACTTTCTTAAATCTTCTATACTCTCCCCTACTCCTATGAATTTAATAGGCTTTTTTAGTTCTTCTGAAATTGCAAAAACTATTCCACCTTTTGCCGTTCCATCTAATTTAGTCACTATAAATCCAGTTAACTTAGTCACTTCATTAAAGACTTTAGCTTGATTTAATCCATTTTGTCCTGTTGTTCCATCTATTACTAATAAACTTTCGTAACTAGAATCGCCTACATTTTTTTTGATAATAGTATTAATTTTTTCTAACTCTTTCATCAAGTTATTTTTATTATGTAGTCTTCCAGCAGTATCTATTATAACTATATCTGCTCCTCTACTTTGACCTGCTTTTAATGTATCAAAAACAACTGCTCCAGGATCTGATCCTTGCTCATGTTTAATTATATCTGCTCCTGCTCTATTAGCCCATTCTTCTAATTGTTCAATTGCTGCTGCCCTAAAAGTATCAGCTGCCCCTATTACTACCTTTTTCCCATCTTTTACAAATGATGATGCTAATTTTCCTATTGTTGTAGTTTTTCCTACTCCATTTACTCCTACTACTAATATGATATTCATTCCTGGTTTACTTATATCTAATTCTGTCCCTTCTGATATTAAAAACCTTTCCATTACATCTTTTAAAACATCATAAACAAGATTTGGATCTTTAATTCCCCTTTTTTTAACTTCTTTCTCTAGTTCTTCAACTATTTTTAGAGTCATATCCATTCCTATATCTGACTGTATTAAAAGGTCTTCTAATTCTTCATACATATCCTCATCTATAACGCTTCTTCCAGAAAAAAGTAATTTCATTTTTCCAAATAGTCCTTCTCTTGTTTTAACTAATTTCTCCTTTAATGATTTAAAAAAACCTTTTTTCTTTTTTGGTTCCTCTTTAATTTTCTCCATTTCTTTTGCTTTTTGCTCTTCCGTTTTTACTCTTTCGGCTTCCTTTTTCGCCTTTAATTCTTCTAATTCTTTTCTTTCGGCTTCTTCTTTTGCTTTCAACTTTTCTAATTCTTTTCTTTCAGCCTCTTCTTTTGCTTTTAATTCTTCTAACTTTTTTCTTTCAACTTCCTCTTTTGCTTTTAATTCTTCTAATTCTTTTTTTTCAACTTCCTCTTTCGCTTTCAACTCTTCTAGTTCTCTTTTTTCAGCTTCCTCTTTTGCTCTTAATTCTTCTAA
>QNYN01000094.1 GCA_003973585.1 Fusobacteriota bacterium
TGAGCGCAAAGATGCTTATGATATAAAAAAAGTTTTAGTTGTATATACCCCAAAAGAGGTGCAGCTAGAGCGTTTAATTAAGAGAGAGGGCTTAAGTGAAGAGCAAGCTAAGCAGAGGATAGATGCCCAGCTTCCAATAGATAGTAAAAGAGATAAGGCTACTTTTGTAATAGACAATAGCAAAGATTTAGTGCATTTGCAAAATGAGTGCCAAAGAGCAAAAGAGGAGATTTTAAATGCTTGAAGTAACAAAATATAATGCAAGCGGAAACGATTTTGTAATTTATCACGATAGCCAAAAGAAAAATAGAGTAGAAGTAGGGACTTATCTAGGAAGTGGAAAATTAGAAGAGATAAAAGCATTAGCAGCTAGATTTGATGCTGAAATATTATTAGTAGATGATGAATTATCGGGGATACAAATAAGAAACTTAGAAGCTATACTAGACCTTGAAATTATAGATAGAACTAGTCTAATCTTAGATATTTTTGCAAATAGAGCAAAGAGTAAAGAGGGAAAATTACAAGTAGAATTAGCTAGACTTCGATATGAAAAACCTAGAATTGTAGGTGGTAGTACTAGATTATCAAAACAAGCTGGGGGAATAGGATCTAGGGGATTAGGAGAAAAAAAACTAGAACTAGATAGAAGAACTATCGATAAAAAAATTAGTGATGTAGAAAAAGAAATAGAAAAAATAAAAAAACAAAGGGAAGTTCAAAAAAATAGAAGGAAGAAAAGTCATCTTCCTACAGTAGCTTTAATTGGATATACAAATGCAGGGAAATCTACATTAATGAATACTTTTTTAAAAATAAATAATCCTCTTATGAGTAAACAAGAATCTCCTACAGCTGATATGCTATTTGCAACTTTAGATCCATTTCATAGGAAGGTAAAATTAAAAGACAATTTAGAGTTTATACTTACTGATACAGTTGGATTTGTAAGTAAATTACCCCATGCATTAGTAGATGCATTTATGTCTACATTAGAAGAAGTAAAAGATGCAGATTTATTATTATATGTAGTAGATGTATCTGATGAAGAATATGAGCATCAATTAAAGGTTACAAAAAATGTAGTAAAAGAATTAGGAGCAGAAAATATACCATATATTATTGTACAAAATAAAAAAGATAAATTGACTAAAGAAAAGCTATCGGAAATTTTAGAATCTTTAGAAACTACCATCGCTATATCAGCTGTAACTGGAGAAGGAGTAGATGAATTAATTTCGGAAATCGAGAAAAGGCTTATGAAAGAACATGAAATTATGGATTTGTTAATACCTTTTGAAAATGGAACTTTAGCAAATTATATCCTTAAAAATACAAAGGTAGTAAATCATGAATATTTAGAAGATGGATTACATGTAAAAAGTTATTTAGATCCTAGTGAAAGAAAAAAATATAGTTTATATGAAAAAAAACGGTAGAAATCACTACCGTTTTTAGTTTTTTAAAGATCTAAAATATCTATTTTTCCTTCCAGTTTCTGCAATTCGTACAAGGGAAGAAACAACAACTATTCCAAAAGACAAAGCTCCAGCAATAAGAAATGTTTCTGCACCTTTAAAAAGAGCTTGTTCCATGTTTTTTTGTAGAATAAAATACATTGTATAATAAATACCTCCACCAGGAACAAGGGGGATTAATCCATTGATTAAAATAGAGGTAACAGGAGTTTTTAAAACCCTAGCTAAAATCTCAGAACAAATAGTCAAAATTATAGAAGCGATAAAATAAGATAAAATAAGGGAATATCCTAATTTTAATGAAAGAATATAAGAAACCCAACCTATACTTCCTACTATACATGAAAAAAATAATTTTTTACCACGAATTTCAAATGTTATTCCAAATCCTAAGGTAGCTAAAAAAGCAAAGATTATTTCTTTAATCATCTAAAAAACACCTCCTACATACAAACTAATGGCAAATCCAGTACCAATAGCTAAAGATGTAGCCACAAGAAGAGCTTCTAATCCTCTAGACATTCCTGTCATATAATCTCCAGCAATAATATCTCTAATACCATTAGTTAAAGCTATCCCAGGGACTAAAATCATAATAGATCCAATGATAACTTTATCTGTATTGTCTACCCAACCTAAGGACTGAAAATAATAAGCTAAAAAGGCACTAATAGCACCACCAAAAGTATTTACAAAAATTCCGTTTAATTCATATTTACTAAATGAATATGAAAGTAAATATACAGCTATTCCAATAGGTAAAGTTCCAAAAAAATCCTTTGAGGTACCACCAAATAATACAGCAAAAGCTGATCCGGTAAGGGAATAAGCAAGAAGGTTGATTAATACAGAATACCGTGGAGTTTTATCTATTTTTTTTAATTCTTCTAAAAATTCAAAACAATCATAGTTATTAGCACTTCTAGCAAGATCATTTAATTGGTGAACTTTTTCTAAATTTATAGTTCTAGATTTTATCCGAATAACAGCACTTAAAGTCTTATCTTTATCAGTAATAGAAACCATTATTCCACTAAGAACAGCAAAACAACTAGCAGAAAATCCATAACTTTCACATATTCTAACTACGATATCCTCTGATCTATATGTTTCACCACCATTTTCTAGAATCATTTTTCCAGCATAGGTAGCCACTTCTAAAGTTTTATTTAATGTAGGCATTTTGTTCCTCCTAAATTCGTTAGATTACTTATTTTAGTCTAAGTACATAAAAAATTCAATTAAAAGTTGAGATTGTTTAAAAAATTTGTTATAATATTTTGCAATGTAAAGAGAAAACACTTGACAGAATAAAAAAATCATATTATAATACAGGGGTAAAATATGGAATTAAATGAATTTTTTGAAGTTTCAATACTTTTTAGCTATTACGGTAGCCTATTAAGTGATAAACAAAGAACCTATATGAAAGAACATTTTGAAGAAGATTATTCCCTTTCAGAGATAGCAAAATCTCATGGTGTAAGTAGACAAGCTGTTTATGACAATATAAAAAGAGGAATAAAAATTTTGAAAAGTTATGAAGAAAAAATAGGTTTTTTTGAAAGAGAAAAAGAAATTATGGAAAAATTAGAAGAACTTAAAAATAATTATAGTGAAACTAAGTTAGAAAATTTAATTGCAAGTTTTAATATATAAGAGGTGTTCGATGTTAGATAATTTAGGGAGTAAGTTCCAAGGAATATTTAAGAAAATTAGAGGACACGGAAAATTAACAGAAGATAACATAAAAGCAGCTTTGAAAGAAGTGAGATTATCGTTATTAGAAGCAGATGTTAATTATCGTGTAGTAAAAGATTTTGTGAATAAAATAAAGGAAAAAGCTGTAGGAGAAAATACTTTAACAGGAATAAATCCAGGACAGCAATTTGTAAAAATAGTAAATGATGAATTGGTAGAATTATTAGGTGGAACTAATGCTAGACTTACAAAAGCTCATAGAGGGCCTACAATAATAATGTTAGCAGGGTTACAAGGGGCAGGGAAAACTACCTTTGCAGCTAAATTAGCTAAATTTTTGAAAAAAGATGGTGAAAAACCATTTTTAGTAGGAGCCGATGTATATAGACCAGCAGCTATGAAACAACTTCAAGTATTAGGAGATCAAATTGGTGTTCCAGTGTATTACGAAGAAGGAAGTAAAGACGCAGTTGGAATATGTGATGCTGGAGTAAAAAAAGCAAGGGCAGAAGGTGCTACTTATATAATTTTAGATACAGCAGGTAGACTTCATATAGATGAATCACTTATGGAAGAATTAAATTTAATAAGAAAAAAAGTTAGACCACAAGAAATACTTTTAGTAGTAGATGCAATGATAGGTCAAGACGCAGTTAATTTAGCAAGTAGTTTTAATGAAACTTTAAATATAGATGGTGTAGTACTTACAAAATTAGATGGTGATACTAGAGGTGGATCTGCATTATCAATAAAAGCTGTAGTAGGAAAACCAATTAAATTTATTGGTGTAGGGGAAAAATTAGATGATATTGAGTTATTCCATCCTGAAAGATTAGTATCGAGAATCTTAGGAATGGGAGATGTGGTATCTTTAGTTGAAAAAGCCCAAGGTGCTATAGACGAGAAAGAAGCAAGAGAATTAGAGGAAAAATTAAGAAAGCAAGAATTTGATTTAGA
>QNYN01000012.1 GCA_003973585.1 Fusobacteriota bacterium
TAAATGGATGGATTTAGTACTGAAGAAACTATTATAGTTATTGCAGCCACTAATAGAGCTGAAATTTTAGATAGAGCACTTATGAGACCAGGAAGATTTGATAGACAGGTTGTAGTTGATAAACCAGATATTAAAGGAAGAGAAGCTATTTTACATGTTCATGTAAAAGGGAAAAAATTAGCTCCAGATGTAGACTTACATACATTAGCTAAGAAAACTCCAGGTTTTGTAGGAGCAGATTTAGCAAACTTATTAAATGAGGCTGCAATATTAGCTGCTAGACAACATAGAGATACTATCTTAATGGAAGATTTAGAAGAAGCTTCTGAAAAAGTTTCTATTGGACCTGCTAGAAAATCTAGGGTAACTGTAGAAAAAGAAAAACATATAATAGCATATCATGAAGTAGGTCATGCTATGATTCAAACATTCTTAAAGGATTTAGTAGATCCAGTACATAAAGTTACCATTGTTCCTCGTGGAATGGCAGCTCTTGGTTATACTATGAGTTTACCAACAGAAGATAGATATCTTAAAAGTAAAAAAGAATATTTAGCAGATATCAAAGGGCTTTTAGGTGGAAGAGCAGCAGAAGAAATAATATTTGGAGATATTACAACTGGTGCTAGTAATGATATAGAAAGAGCTACAGGAATAGCCCATGCTATGGTAACTAAGCTAGGAATGTCTGATAGATTTGGACCTGTATTACTAGATGCAACAAAAGAAGGAGATATGTTCCAAAATAAAATTTATGGTGAGGAAACAGCTAAAGCTATAGATGATGAAATTAGAGCAATAATAAATGATGCATATACTGAAGCTAAAAAACTTCTAAAAGATAATTATGACCTGTTAGACAAAATTTCTAAAACACTTTTAGAAAGAGAAACAATAACTGGAGAAGAGTTAAATATTCTTATGGATGGTGGTGAATTAGAACCACTAAAACCTCTAGAAACACCAGAGGCTAAAGGTTTAGAAGAACTTAAAGAAGAATTAGTATCTGAAGGGAAATTAATTCCAGATGATGTAGTAGATGTTTTAGAAAAAAACAAAAATCAAAATTAATATATGAACAAAAACCAAAATTCATTTATATGGTAATCTAGGAGTATGAATAGAGTCGTCGTAGAATGATTCTATTCATATTTTTATATATTTTATTTTAGTATTATAGGAGGCTAAAATGGGCAGGAAATTTAAAAGAGTTTTAATTGCAAATAGAGGGGAAATAGCAATAAGGGTTATAAGAGCGTGTAAAGAATTAGGAATAAGAACAGTTGCTATTTATTCTGAAGAAGATAAAACTTCTCTTTTTAGAACAAAAGCTGATATGTCTTATCAAATAGGAAAAGGAAAAGGGCCTATAGAAGCATATCTTAATATAGAAGAGATAATTAAATTAGCATTGAAAAAAGGGGTAGATGCAATCCATCCTGGATATGGATTCCTATCTGAAAATCCTGAATTTGCTAGAAAATGTGCCATGGCAGGGATTGAATTTATAGGTCCAACTGCTGAAATGATGGAAAGTTTAGGAGATAAAATACAGTCTAAATTAGTAGCTATAAAAGCTGGTGTTCCTACTATTCCAGGCGTAGATAAGCCTGTAAGTTCTGAAGCTGAAGCTCTTGAATTTGCAAAAACTTGTGGATATCCTGTAATGATAAAAGCTGCTGCTGGTGGCGGTGGCCGTGGAATGCGTATAGTAAGGGAAGAATCTGAGCTTATTTCTTCTTATAGAAATGCTAAAAGTGAATCAAAAAAAGCTTTTGGTATAGATGATATGTTCATAGAAAAGTATGTTGAGCAACCTAAACATATAGAAGTTCAAATTTTAGGGGATAAACATGGAAATATATTTCACTTCTACGAAAGAGATTGTTCTATTCAAAGAAGACATCAAAAAGTTATTGAAATAACTCCAGCACTTACATTATCTAAAGAAAAAAGAGAAGAAATCTGTAATGATGCATTAAAAATTGCAAAAGAAGTTGGTTATGTAAATGCTGGTACTTTAGAATTTTTAGTAGATAAACATGGAAATCATTATTTTATAGAAATGAATCCTAGAATTCAAGTTGAACATACAATTACAGAGATGGTTACTGGTATTGATTTAGTTCAAAGTCAAATATTAGTTGCAGAAGGATATGCATTAACTTCAGAAGAAATAGGAATCCCTTCACAAGATGCTATTCAAACTAGAGGATACTCTATCCAGTGTAGAGTAACTACAGAAGATCCTGTAAATAATTTTGCACCTGATACAGGGAAAATAGATATATATAGAACTGGATCAGGAATAGGTATTCGTCTTGATGGTGGAAATGGATATGCAGGAGCTGTTATAAGTCCTTATTACGATAGTTTACTTGTAAAGATTATTTCCCATGGAAATACATTTAAAGATGCTATAAGAAAAGCACTTCGTTCTATAAAAGAATCAAAAATTACAGGAGTAAAAACAAATATTGCTTTTTTAGTAAATGTGTTAAACCATCCAGAATTTGCAACTGGTGATTTTACAACAGGATTTATACCAGAACATCCAGAACTTTTTGATATCTCAATAAAAAAAGATAATGAAGGAGCAGTTCTTCAATTTATAGCTGAAAAAGTTGTCAATGAAACTCATGGGATAAAAAGAGAATTTGATGTACCATATATACCAAATGCTCCTAAACCAAAAAATCTTTATGGAACAAAACAAATACTTGAAGAAAAAGGACCAGAAGGTGTAGTTCAATGGATAAAAGATCAAAAACAACTTTTACTTACAGATACAACTATGAGGGATGCTCATCAATCATTGATGGCTACCCGTGTAAGAACAACTGATTTAGTAAAAATAGCAAAAGATACATCTATCCTCGGAAAAGATCTATTTTCATTAGGTATGTGGGGTGGAGCTACTTTTGATGTATCATATAGATTTTTAAAGGAATCACCTTGGGAAAGACTAAAAGAAATAAGGAAAAGAGTTCCAAATTTACTTCTTCAAATGCTTATTAGAGGATCTAATGCTGTGGGATATAAAAACTATCCTGACAATGTAGTTGAAGAATTTATAAAAGAAGCTTCTGATAGTGGAATAGATCTTTTTAGAATATTTGATTCTCTAAACTGGATTAAGGGGATGGAAGTTCCTGTAAGAGAAGTTATAAAAAATGGAAAAATTGCTGAAGTGTGTATTTGTTATACAGGAGATATTTTAGACTCTTCTAAAACAAAATATACCCTTGATTATTATGTGAAAAAAGCAAAAGAAATAGAGGCTATGGGAGCACATATTTTAGGAATTAAAGATATGTCAGCATTATTAAAGCCATATGCTGCTGAAAAACTTATAAAGGCACTTAAAGAAAATATATCTATACCTATCCATTTACATACACATGATACAACAGGAAATGGAGTTGCTACTGTACTAATGGCAGCTGAAGCAGGAGTAGATATAATAGATACAGCCTTTGATGCTATGTCTGGGCTTACAAGTCAACCTTCTCTAAATTCTGTAGTTGCAGCTTTAGAAAACACAGAAAGAGATACAAAAATAAATCTAGATGATGTTCAACAGATTTCTGACTATTGGAATGCAGTAAGACCTGTATATTCTCAATTTGAATCAGGATTAAAATCTGGTTCTACAGAAATTTATAAGTATGAAATACCTGGAGGTCAATATTCAAACTTAAAACCTCAAATTGAAAGTTTTGGTCTTGGACATAAATTTGAAGATATTAAGAAAATGTATAAAGAAGTTAATCTACTTTTAGGTGATATTGTAAAAGTAACACCTTCATCAAAAATGGTAAGTGATTTAGCTATATTTATGGTTCAAAATAATCTTACTTCTGAAAATATCATTGAAAAAGGAAAAACTCTTGCTTTTCCAGATTCGGTATTTGCATATTTTAAAGGAATGATGGGACAGCCTGAAGGTGGGTTCCCTAAAGAACTTCAAAAGATAGTACTTAAGGGAGAGGAGCCTATAACATGCAGACCAGGGGAACTTTTACCACCTGAAGATTTTGATAAAATTAAAGAATATTTAAAAACAAAACATAAGATAAATCCTACTATGCAAGATGCAGTAAGTTATGCTCTTTATCCAACTGTATTT
>QNYN01000011.1 GCA_003973585.1 Fusobacteriota bacterium
TTCATGTATACTTTTGGTTTAATTCCACTTGCTTCAGCTTGTACTACTTGGGCTCTTCCCATCTCAAATCCATTTTCAGTTATATATGAATTTAGTGACATATTCTGAGATTTAAAAGGACAAACTTTATATCCCTTTTGATAAATAAGTCTACAAAGTGCTGTTGTTATCAAACTCTTTCCTACTGATGATGCTGTTCCTTGAATCATTATATTTTTATGTTCTCTCATTTTTCCCCCTTGTATAACTAAATAAATCTATTTTATATCAAAATATACCACGATTTAATATATATTTATAGTAATAAAAATAGGAGCTATAAATCCCATAGCTCCTAATCATTATTAATATGTAGCAATCCCTAAAGTATCTTTCATTGTCTTAAAATCAATACCTCTTTTTTTAGCTAATGATTTTATTTGATTATCATCAATTTTTCCAAGATTAAAATATCTTGCATTTTCACTGAAAAATAATAATCCACAAACACTATGAATAGGTGACATTGTATAAGTTGGGCTTAGTTTTACTCCTAATTCCCAAACATTCATAAGATCAAAAACATCTTTTTTCATAGAATGATCTGGTAAAATAGGATATCCAATTGCTGGTCTTATCTTTACTTTTATTACTTCATTTACTTTTTCTTGTAAATATTCTGCAGCTGCTTCTGTTAATCTATTTCCAAGTAAATTATACATAATATCTTCATATTGTGTATCTCCTGTGATACTTTCTACAGATACTACAAAAGTTCCTATATAATCTTTTTCTTCTACAAAATCTGCTAATGACACCGAATCTTTCCATTGTTGTGTTCTTACCATTGGAAGTTCTAAATCATTGATTTTTAAAATATCTCCAGATTTTTTTTCTACATTAAATATTCCATATCTTCCTACTATTTTTAATTTTTTCTCTTTTAATACTTCTAAATATTTTTTAGCTTCTCCTAAAATTTCTTCTTCTTTAGAAGTATTTTTAACTTTCCAGTCGTGTAAGAATATATCCCAATCAATATTTTTTTCTATATCTTCAAGGGTAATTTTTACATCAAAAACTCCTGTTTTAGATGGTATATTTACTTTATTATCTATTTTTTCCCTTTTTTCATATGCTTCTGATAAACTTAAATAAGATCTAGCTTCTTCAGTTTTTTTATAAGCTTTTCTCAATTTTTCATAAGTTTCTAATACTTCTTCTTTATATTTAGTATCTTCTCCTAAAATTTTATCTAAAGTTATTACTGTATTAGAAGCATCTGTTAGATGAAATACATTCCCATTATAGTTAGGCTCTATTTTTATTGCCGTATGAAGACTAGAAGTAGCAGCACCTGCAACAAAAAGAGGTGTTTCCATTCCTAGATCACTCATTTTTTGAGCCACCCTTGCCATCTCATGTATAGAAGGAGTTATTAAACCACTTAGAGTAATTGCATCTACATTTTCAGCTTTTGCTGTATTTAATATCTTATCCATAGGAGTCATTACTCCTAAATCGATAATATCATATCCATTACACTCTAAAACAGTTTTTACTATATTCTTTCCAATATCGTGTACATCTCCATCGACTGTTGCCATTAAGATTTTTTTCTTATTACTTTTATCTACAGCACCACTTTTGATAAATGGAGTTAAATAAGCTACTGCTTCTTTCATAATTACTGCACTTTTTACTACTTGAGGAAGAAATAATTTTCCTGTATTAAAATATTCTCCCACTTTTTCCATTCCTTCCATTAAAATATCTTGAATTATTGTAATTGGTGAATGTTCTTTTAATAGTTCATCTAAAAGTGAAGTTAAATTTAATTTATTACCATTAACTAAATTCTCAACAATTTGTTCCCTTGGTGTTAGTTCTTTTTCTTCTAATTTAGGAGTTGTTATTTTTTCAATTTGCTCCTCTAATAAAGAATCTAAAACATCATCAGTATTCATTATTAAACTATAAATTTTTTCTTCTAAAGATTTTTTTATTTTAACTGGTTTTTCTGCTGGATTCATTATTGCCATGTCTAATCCACTTTCTTTTGCTAATTTCAAAAATATTTGATGAATAGCACTTCTTAATGGATTATTTCCTCTAAAAGCAAAAGAAACATTACTTAATCCACCACTTGTTTTAGCATATGGTAAATTTTCCTTTATCCATTTTACAGACTTAATATAGTCTTTTGCATAATCTCTATCGGTTTTTTCTCCAGTTCCTATAGTTAAAATATTCGTATCAAATATTATATCAGCAGGAGAAAATCCTATTCCTAATAATAAATCATATGATCTTTTTGAAACTTCTATTTTCTTTTCAAAAGTATCAGCTTGACCTCTTTCATCAAATGCCATAACTACTAATGCAGCACCATATTTTTTTACTATTTTAGCCTTTCTAATAAATTCACTTTCCCCATCTTTAAGACTTAATGAATTTACAATTCCTTTAGCAGGTAGATTTTTTAAACCTCTTTCTATTATTTCAAAATCAGAAGAGTCAATCATAACAGGAACATTAGCAGTGTCTGTAGAAGATAAAAGTAATTTTATATATTTTTCCATCTCTGCCTTTGAATCTAATAGTCCATCATCTAGATTTAAATCTAAAATATGAGCTCCATCCCTTACTTGTTTTCTTGAAATTTCTAGAGCCTCATCATATTTTCCTTCATTGATAAGTCTCGCAAATTTTCTAGATCCTGCTACATTATTTCTTTCTCCTACAATTAAAAATCCATCATAGTCTAATATTTCATTTCCAGCTACCATAAACTTTAATTCTTTTTCCCTTAACGGTCTAGGCTTTTTATTTTTTACTTCTTCTGCTATTAATTTTATATGTTTAGGAGTTGTACCACAACATCCACCTATAATATTTATTTTAGAATTGTTAATTAAGCCTTTTAATACTTCTACCATTTCTTCTGGTGTTTCTGTATATTCCCCTATTTCATTAGGTAATCCAGCATTTGGATAGATAGATACAGGTTTATTAGTAAATTCTCCTAATTTTTCTATTAATGGTATTAATTCTGTAGCACCAAAAGAACAGTTTAAACCAAAGGATAATACAGACTCTCTATCTAAAGAAACAACTAATGATTCCATAGTTTGCCCAGATAAAAGCCTACCAAATTTATCTACTGTCACTGAAATCATAATAGGAAGTGATTTTTCTTCCTCTTGAAAAATTTCTTCTGCTCCAATAAGGGCTGCCTTTGCATTTAATCCATCAAATATAGTTTCAATAAGAAGGATATCTCCTCCTCCATGAACAATTCCTTTGATTTGAGCTTTATAAGCTTCTTTTAATTCATCAAAACCAACTTCTGATGAGTCGATACTTATACTCTTATTAGAAGGCCCTATAGATCCTGCTACCCATACTTTTTTTCCACTTTTTTCAAAATATTCTGCAACAACTTCTTTAGCTAATTTTGTTCCTTCTAAAGATACTTCATATGCTAAATCTTCTAAATCATAATCTGCCATAGATATAGTGTTTCCATTAAATGTATTAGTTTCTATAATATCTGCACCTGCATAGATATAGCTATTATAAATTTCTTTTATAATCTCAGGTCTAGTTAGATTTAATACCTCATTGGCACCTTTTAATTTTAGATGAAAATCTTTAAATCTTTCTCCTCTAAAATCTTCTTCTTTTAAATTATAATCTTGTATAGATGTTCCCATAGCTCCATCTAAAACTAATATTTTTTCTTTTAAAGCATTTTTTATTTCTGTATTTATATTCACTTTTCCTCCTCAATTAACTCCTTGTGAAGAAGATTAACAGCTTTTTCTAAATCTTTTTCTTTTATGATACAAGATATATTTATATCTGATGATGATACCATCTCAATTGAAATACCATTATTTGATAATATATTAAAAACTTGTGCTGCTACTCCCTTTGATTTTACACCTATTCCTATTACCGATACTTTTCCTAAATTAGGTATATGAATCAAATTTTTACTGCTTTCAGGATATTTTTCACTGAA
>QNYN01000033.1 GCA_003973585.1 Fusobacteriota bacterium
TAAAAGTTTCAACAACATCATCTTCATTATGTGCTAACGCTACTTTTGTAGCTCCTAATTTGTCTTTTAATTCTCTAAAAAATCCATATCTAATTTCACGACCTGCTTCTTCTTCTGAAATATTTTTTATCTTTGCATATTCTTTTATATTAACTTTTTTTGTATACGCTTTTACATTTTCAGTTTTTCCTAATTCTATAACAAATTTTTCATCGTTATCACTATCTTTTCCTCTTAAGTCGTGATTTATATGAGCAAAATAAATAGTTAAATTCATATCCTTTTTTATATTTTTTAGAAGCTCATATAAAAATACTGAATCAGGCCCTCCAGACATAGCAAGGATTATCTTATCTCCGTATTCTATTAATTTTTCTTCATTATTTAAGATTTTAAATTTTCTTAAATTCATATTTTTCCTCACTTAATTTATGTTTTTTTTACTTTCTATGATATTCTTTGATTTTTACACCTTTATAATAGTGTTTTAATATTTGTTCATAATTTTTACCTTTTTCAGCTAGACCATAAGCACCATATTGACTCATCCCAACACCATGCCCATATCCTTTTCCTGTAAATATAAAATAATTCCCACTGGATCTAACTTTAAACTGTGTGCTGTATAATTTTGCATATCCTACTATTCCTCTAAATTTGTTACCATTTAAAGTTTTAGTTTTACTTCCAGAAACTCTTATTTCATATACTCTATTACTTTTGGTTTTTAGTATTTTTAAACTTGTCACTCTAAATCCCATTTTTTTGGATAATTCACTTTTAGATATTTTTACTTCCCAATTTAATCGTGGTGATTTATATTCATTTCCCTTATCGTTAACCGATCGTAAATAAGGCACTTTATTTCCACCCCAAACATCTTCAATATTTGCTGTTACTCCTCCACTAGTAGAAAAATATAAGGCATTTATAGGTTTTCCATTGTAAAGAATTACCTCACCACGAGTTGTATCAATTACGTTATTTATACTGTTATTCTCTCTATCCATCCCTAGATACATTTGTGAATTAACATTATCAAAAAGATCAAATTTAGTATATTTTGAATGATTTAATCCATAATATAAATATGATCTTGCTGCTAAACTTTGAGCTTTAATTGCTTCCTTTGGAAAATAATGACCTATCTCAGATGGAACAACTGAATATAAATAGTCTTCTGATTGAATACTATTGAGAGGTAGTACATTATTTTTATAAGAGATAAATTGAAAATCTCCTCTGTACCTTGAGAATTTCTTCCCATCTAAACTAACTTTTATGATAGTTTCTGGTGATCCCTTATAAAGATAGATTTTAGGAGCTTTTTTTCCTTTAAATTTTACTTGATTTCCACTAACTTCTACTGTATAAATAATCCCTGGTTTTATTTCTTTGGAATAATACTCATTATTTTGTATCTCTATAAAAGCACTCCCTTTTTCAGATGCAATATAAACCTTTTTTCCTTTAAAACGATTTATACCAACAATAAGGTCATCTTGTATAAAGTCACTTCCAAAAATTGTGATACTAATAAATATATATATTATATAGAGTAATCTCATCTTTTAATACACCTCTATTTTAGTTTTTTTGCCATTATAAATAAATAATAATCTAGTAGTTTCTTCTTTGCCACTAAAAATATTTATTCTAAACTCCTCCATTTCTGTACTTTTAAATCCTTGTCTATTATTTTTAAACTTTTTATCTTCTACTAATTTTTCAACTGTATTATGATAAAAATCTTTATCTTTTGTTGAAATAAACCATTCAGGATATTTTCCTGGTTTTCCTAAATTCAAATAATCAAATTTTAGATACTCTATAAATAAAAATTTATCTTTGATACTCTTATTAAATTTCTTGTATTCATAAAAATCTACCAAAAAATTAAAAATCGCTATTTTTTTATGTGCAACTTTAAATAGACCTTCTTTTTCGTAATAATTTGCTATATCTAAGAAAAAATCAAAAGGTGAATTATAAAAATTAGATATTATATAATCTAGACTTTTTGTAAAATCCGAAGAATTATAATAAAAATCCAAAACTTCTTCTACATCTTTTAATTTTAGAAGTTCTTCGTATGTAATATCATTATTAGAAATAACCTCATAAGGTGGAAATCCCATATACTTATAATTAAAGTCTTCTATTTGTTTAGAAATTTCTGTTCCCTTTAAAATTTTTAAAAATCCCAATTGAATCATTTCAGGTTTTAGATTATAAACATAATTAAAAGATTTTTTAAAAGTCTCAAAATTTTCCTTTGGTAGCCCTGCTATAAGATCTAAGTGTAAATGAATATTATCTTTTATTGCTAATACATTTTTAGATAATTTTTCTAAATTATTTTTTCTTCTAATTAATTTCATTGTTGATTCATTTATAGTTTGTACTCCTATTTCAAATTGAAATAAATCCTTTGGAACAGTTTCTAAAAACTCGATAACTTCATCATCAAATAAATCTGCACTTATCTCAAAATGAAATGTTGCATTAGGTCTATAATTTTCCACTAAAAATTTCCAGACTTCCATATAATGATCTTTTTTCAAATTAAAAGTTCTATCTACAAATTTTACTAAATTAACTCCTGCATCTAAAAAAGTTAAAAGGTCTTTTTTTACACGAGGTAAACTAAAACTTCTTACACTTTTTTCTATAGAAGACATACAATACGAACATTTAAAAGGACATCCTCTAGTTGATTCATAATAAAATATTTTTCCTTTATTTTCTGTTAATTCCCAATTTTCATATGGAAAAGGAATAATATCTAAATTTTCAATAGGAGGTTGAAATCCGTTGAATTTAATATTAGAACCAGAATCCCGATAATAAAGTCCTAGAACTTCTTCTTTATCTTTAGTTAGAAGATTTTTTACAATCTCCTCTCCTTCTCCTACTAATATTCCCTCTATTTCCTTATAGTTTTCCATAACTTCTATGGCATTATAAGATACTTCAGGTCCACCTAAATATATTTTTAAATTTGGATTTATTTTTTTTAATTCTACTATAATTTTAAAGACAAATTCTTTATTCCAAATATAAGTAGAAATCAGTAATATCTCTGGTTTTGATTCTACTACTTCTCTAATTATTTTAGGAAGTTGATTGTTAATACTGCTTTCTACTAAAGTTAAATTATAATTTTCTATATTTTCTATAATTCTTTTTATATATCGAATGGCTAAATTTGTGTGAACAAATTTACTATTAATTCCTAATAATGTAATATTTTTCATTTAATCCCCTATTTATTTTGGTTTATGTTTATTGTTTTTTTGATAATTCATATGTTCTTTATAAGTCTTTGTAAAATGATGAGCTAATGTTCCATCATATTTCGCTACAAAAAATAAATATTCTGTTTTAGCTGGATTTAAACTTGCCTCTATTGCTATTTTCCCTGGATTTCCAATAGGTGCTGGTGGAAGTCCATGATGTCTATAAGTATTATAAGGTGAGTCTATTTTTAAATCTTTATAGTAAATTCTTCTTTTTTCATAATTAAAAATATAATTCACAGTGGCATCTGACTCTAACCTCATTCCCTTTTTTAATCTATTATAAAATACCGATGCAATGATAGGTTTCTCTTTGTTTAGTATAGCTTCTCGTTCTACAATGGAAGCTAATATTAATTTTTGATAAAAATCTTTTTTAGCTTCTTCACTATCACCATATTCTCTCACTGGATATTCTTTTAAAAATTCATCTAAAATAGTTTTTATTATAACTTTAGGATTTGACCCCTTGGCAAAATAATATGTTTCAGGGTATAAATATCCTTCAAAATTATTATTGGGAGTTAAATAAGGAAACTCTATTTCAAGATGTGCGGCCTCTGCCTCAAGTCGCTTTTTCATCTCCTGGAGAATAAGATGGAAGGCCTTAAGATTGAACTCACCATGAAACCGGTTAAGAATTTCTACAAACCGGCTCATGTGCGTCCCTTTGAAGCTATGCGGCAGATTAACGTACATATTGAC
>QNYN01000054.1 GCA_003973585.1 Fusobacteriota bacterium
ATGAAAAGTTATTGGTGTTAGGAACAAAAGAACAAATAAAAAAATTAAAAGAGATTGCATCAAGTTAAGGAGAAAAAGAATGTATTATTTATTGGGAGCTCTAGTTGTATATATAGTTTTTGTAGTGACTGGAGGGAGAAAAAGACGTATGAAATATAAAATAAAGAGAACTATGAAGTATAGTGGTGTAGAAGTAATCGATGATTCAGACATTAAATTATCTTTTAAACCTTTTGAAAAGGAAGTTTTTGAGTCGCAGAATTTTTCTGTAGAGAAAATAATAATAAAAAGTATAAATGTAGAAGAAGAAATGGATTATTTTGCAATTGTACCGAAATCATATGATCCTAAGAAAAGTTATCCTGTACTTTTTTTATTACACGGGCTTCGAGATAATGCTTATGATTGGATTGAAAAAGCTAGAGTATTAGAACATTATGAAGAATTACTAAAGAAAAAAAATATAGGAAATATGATTATAATATTACCTAATTCAGGATTTTCAGGTGAGTCATGGTATAGTGATTTTAAAAAAGCTAAAAATAGAAATTATGAAACATATTTTATGGAGGAATTAATTCCAGATGTAAAGAAAAGATTTAATGTGAAAAATTTTGGAATTTCAGGATTTTCTATGGGAGGCTATGGAGCTTTTAAATTAGGGTTAAAACATTTAGAAATGTTTAAAGTTATAGGAAGTTTTGCTGGTGCTGTTAGTTTAGTGAGATTGACAATTAATAAAAGGATAACAAGAATAGTAAAATTTATTTATCTACCAAATTTTTTGTTTAAAAATGGAGATAAAGAGCAATTTATAACAATTTTTGGTTCTTGGGGAAGAAAAATAATAAAAGAAGATCCATATACTTTAATAAAACAATTAAATATAAGGGAACAACAAGGTAAACACTTCTATCTTTCTGTAGGATCTGAAGATAAAGAACCATATTATATGGTGCATCAGTGGGTAGACATGGTAGGTAGAATAAAAAGATTTAACTTACCATTTGAAGCTAGATTATATCTAGGAGAAACACATAGATGGGAATATGTTGCTAAAGATTTGGGAAATTTTTTAAAATATAGTTGGAAATATTTAAAATAATTGTTGACATGAATATAAAATTATACTATAATAATTTTGTATTAAGGTTGCGGGAATAGCTCAGTTGGTAGAGCGTCAGCCTTCCAAGCTGAATGTCGCCAGTTCGAACCTGGTTTCCCGCTCCAATAATTATAAAAACAATATAACGCGGGATAGAGCAGCCTGGTAGCTCGTCGGGCTCATAACCCGAAGGTCGTAAGTTCAAATCTTGCTCCCGCCACCAATTGTAATTTAAACTAGTCTATAAGGCTAGTTTTTTTATGTATATACAAAAATTTTTGGAGGGTAAACACAGAAAAATGAAAATAAATAATCAAAGTTTATATGGTAAAAATTCTGAAATTCAAGATAAAATAAGTGAATCAACAACGGATCCTTTAATAAAAATAAGAGGCTATATTTTAATTGTTGCTACTTTAGGGTTAGCACTTTTTAGTCTTCTAAATATAGCAAGTGCAAGTTTTTACCTTTCTATGAAAAATTATAAAACTGAATATTATTTTGTAAAAAAACAGTTTCTTTTTCTTATAACAGGTCTCCCTATAATGTTTGTTGGTTTAGGGATAAATTATAAATGGTATGAAAAAAAACAAGCAATTAAAATAATTGTTATAACAACTTTAATCTTATTTGGAATAGTGTCTATAGGAACAGTTTTTAATATAGATTCTTTAGTTCCAATGGTTAATGGTAGTAGAAGATGGATTAATTTTAAAATAATAAGGGTACAACCATCGGAACTTCTAAAAATAGCATATATAATACTTTTAGCTAAAGGACTTAGTGCTTGTAAAATAAAAAACTATAAAAATAAAACAGTATTTTTTACAATTCTTCCTATTGTACTCTTTTATCTTTTAGCTGTTTTTTTTCAAAGGGATGCAGGGACAGCTATCCATTATCTTGCTATTTTTTTAGTTATGATATTTTTTTCTGATATTGATTTAAAATATATTTATAGAACTATAGGAATATTAGGAGTCTTAGTTGTTCTTTATGGAAGTTATTCTTATTTTTTAGGAGATACAAGCTCTTATCGAAATAGAAGGATGAAAGCATATATTAATGGAGTTATATATGATGATTATGATAATGGTGATGGTTATCAAATAAAACAATCTCTTATTGCCATTGGAAGTGGAGGAGTTCTTGGAAAAGGATTAGGAAATGGAAAACAAAAATATAGTTACCTTCCAGAGATTCATACAGATTTTATTTTAGCCTCTGTAGGGGAAGAATGGGGATTTTTAGGAGTTTCGATTATGTTTTTGGTTTATATTATTATTCTTAGAATGGGAGCAACTATAGCTAAATATTCAAAAGATTATTTTGGAAAATATTTAGCCATTGGAATAACAGGCTATTTATTGACTCAAATAATTATGAATGTCTATGTTGTTACAGGGCTTATGCCAGTTACAGGAATACCATTGCCACTTATGAGTTATGGAGGAACTTCCCTTTGGACTACCTTGTTTTCTATAGGAATTTTATATAATATAAATAGAAATTCAACTAAGGAGGTTCTTAAAAATGCAGGTCAAAAAAAGAGAAATTCAGAGGAAAATATATGATGGTGCTGTAGAAGTATTTGTAGAAAAAGGATTTCTTCGTACAACAATGAAAGATATTTCAAAAAAATCAGGAGTTCCCATAGGAAATATTTATAGATATTATGAAAATAAAGAAGTTTTATTTGATGAGATAGTATTTGAAATTTATTCGAACTTAAAATATATTCACATTCATGAAAACCTTGAAGAGATAAATTCAAATTATTATACAAAGCCTAGAAATTTTTTAAATAGTTATATTACCATATCAACATCAAAACCTATTGAGTTTAAAATTCTTCTTGATTGTTCATTAGGAACAAAATATGAAAATATTATAGATGAATTAATAGAAATTAGACTAAAAAATTATGATAGTCATATAGAAAAAATTATAAAAGAAAATCCACAAGATGTAGATAGAGATTTTGTATCTATATTAATTGGAGCAGGGACTAAAAGCATTATTGATATTTGTAAAAAATATAGTAACAATGAAAAATTATTAAGGTATTATCTTATGAAATTTGACTCTTTTTTTAGAGGAGGAATTAATGATAAAATCAAAAAAAATGAAATTAATTATAAAAATTAACCTTTTTTTTCTGATTGGCACTTTTTTATTTGCAGCTCCACTAAAAATAGGAGTAGTTTCAGATTTTGATTATAAAGTAGCAGAATTTATAAAATCTAAAAGTGAAGTTGATATTGAAATTGTTAAATTTGAGACAATAGATGATTCAAATGATAACTTAGTCAAAAGAAAAATAGATTTAAATTTATTTCAAACATTAGATCATCTAAAAAATTATAATTCAAAAAATAAAGGCTCTTTAAAAAAAGTAGCAGAATTATATATTTATCCTATAGGGATTTATTCAAAAAATCATAGTTCCATAAAAGATATAGAAGAAGGAGCAATTATAGCAATTCCTAAAGATAAAATAGAGGCTTCTAGATCTTTAAAACTACTAAATGAAGTTGGATTAATAGAACTTTCATCAGGAAAAACAACATTTAAAAAAGAAGATATTGTAAAAAATAAATTTAATATAAAAATTGTAGAAGTTTCCTCAACTATACTTCCTAGATTTTTAGAAATTGCAGATTTTGTTGTACTTTCTGGAGAAGAAGCTTTTAATTTAGGTTACTCACCTGAATCTGATTCGGTATTTTTAGAAAATGTGAATTATAATAATATAAATGTAGTTGCAGTAAGGGAAAAGTCTCTAAAAAGAAGAGATATAATTAGAGTGATAAAAGATATTAATTCTAAAGAAACAAAATTATTTATATTAGAAATATATGGAGATAATATAATTATTT
>QNYN01000050.1 GCA_003973585.1 Fusobacteriota bacterium
ATCTCCAATATAATAAAACTCAATATCTTTATCATTTTTTCTAATAAATAGTGGAAGTCTTAGATCTCCTTTTCTAATTGCCTTTACATCTGGACTTTCTAAGGTCCTTTTAGATTTTGACATCCATTTAAATGTTTTAGTATCGATAAATCCATCATCATATTTCGTTGTTTCAGAAATATCTTCTGCCTTATGATAATTTATAAAAATAGGACAATTTCCTTTTTCTAAATTTACCTTATATCCTCCTACATTTACTCCTACCTCATTCTTATCCCAATTCAATATCCTCAAAATATCTTTTCTCGAATACTTCTCATAGAGTACAAAGCCATCATAAAAATCTTTTTCTTTATAATTTCTTTCATATTCCAAAATTGAATATTCTAATATATCCATTAGGTAAAATTTGAATTGTTCATCTTCTAAAAAACTTAAATATTCATCTTCTATAATAAATCTTTCACCTTCTAATTTTACTATACTAAAATCGTATATTTCCCTAACTGTAAGGATTTTCTTATTTGATTTTTCTGTTATAAATTCAAAATTTAGATTTTTATAAAGGGATTTTATAGTATCATCACTAATCTCATGATTATATTTTTCTTCTACTATCTCTCTTAATTTTTCTACACTACATTCTTTTTTATCTATTAATTCTAATATTAAAATAACTTCTTCTACCCTTTTCCCATTTCCAATATCACTAGAGAAAAATTCTATTAATTTCTTTTTTTTCTCAATATCTTTTCCCTTCTCTTTGCTAATGATAGGAGTTAGGGGAGAATACTCTTTCTTCCCTCGCCCTATTGAGGGAGAGGGATCGAGGGTAAGGGTTATAAAATTCCAATAACTTTTATATTCATTTACATATGCTTTTGGATTTCTAGAATCATATTTTACAAAATCTACCATTGTAGGTATTCTTCCTAATTTATATTTCAACATCTCAAAATCTTTTTTTAGATCCCTTTTTGTCTGTAATTTTGCTGTATCGATAGCTTTAAATATCCTCTCTTTTGATATTTGATCAAAATTTATAGTAGAACTTCCAGGTAAAGTTTCACTTTCATTTACCAAAAATTTTTTTATCTTACTTTTGTCAAAACTCTTATCCCCATAAAGAGCTATTGGGATTAAATAGTTATTTTGATAATTCCCTATAAAATCAATCACAGTAAGATATTCTTTCTTTTGAGTTTTTCGAAGTCCCCGTCCTAATTGTTGGACAAAAACTATAGCTGATTCTGTAGGTCTTAACATTATTATTTGATTAACATTTGGAATATCTATCCCTTCGTTAAATATATCTACAGAAAATATATAATCTAATTTATCTTTATGAGAATCTTCTAATTCCAATCTTTTTATAGCCTCTTCCCTTTCTTCTTCACTATTTTTTCCAGATAAACTTATACTTTTATATCCTCTTTCATTAAATAATTTTGATAACTCTTCACTTTCATCATTTCTGCTACAAAAAACTAATCCACGAATTACCCCATCATCTGTTTTATAAAATTCAGCTTTTTCTATAATTCTATCTACTCGTTCTGTAGAAGTTAGTCTTCTAAATAACTTATCTTTATCTTCTTTTTCCACATAATTATCTTCTAATTCTATATCGGTAATCCCATAATAATGAAATGGCACCAACATTTCCTCTTCTAATGCCTGTTGTAACCTTATCTCATAAGCAATATTATGGTCAAATTGGCTAAATACATCTAATCCATCGGTTCTTTCTGGAGTTGCTGTCATTCCCAATAAAAATTTAGGTGTGAAGTAATTTAAAATATTTTGATAAGTAGAAGCACTTGCTCTGTGTGTTTCATCTATTACAATATAATCAAAATGAGTTTTTTCAAATAATTCTAAATTTTCCTTTTTAGATATAGTTTGAATAGTTGCAAATATAAAGTCAGATACAGTATCCTTTTCTTGTCCTGAAAATATTCCCATTTTCTTATTTTTTCCGAAGATTTTTCTATAACTTTCTAAAGCTGTTTTTGCTATATTTTTTCTATGAACTACAAATAAGAATTTTTTAGGATTAAAGTTTTTCACATCAAAGGCTGATAAATAAGTTTTTCCTGTTCCTGTAGCAGAAATTAAAAGGGACTTTTTTGCCCCTTTTTTTCTCAACATTTCTATATTAGCCAAAGCTTTCTTTTGCATTTTATTAGGAGAAATAGTTCTCACTAATTCTTCTACTTCTATTTCATTTCTATATCTCATTTCTCTTTGCTTATTGTATACTTCTTCATATTTTTTTATGAACTCCAATGTTACAGGGTATCCCTTTTCAAATTCAGATTCTGCTTCTTCTAAAACTTCTTCTATTAAATGTGATTTATTAGAAGTTGTAATCAAAAGATTCCATTCTTTATTTACACAAAGTGCACTAGCAGTTAGATTACTACTTCCTACAATAAGGGTATATTGATGACTGTGCTTAAAGAAATATCCCTTAGCATGAAAGTTTCCCTTTGTGGCTATTCTAAGAGTTATATTTTTTAATTTTAGAAGGGTTTTTAATGCTTCTGGTTGAGTGAAGTCTTGATATTGAGATACTAAAATTTTTCCTTTTACTCCTAATTTTTCTAATTCTTCAAATGTATTTATAAGGGTTGCTACACCACTTTTTGTTAAAAATGCAACTGAAAAATAGAACTCATTACAAGTTCTTAATTCATTGATTATAGTAGATAAAACTTTCTTATTTTTCTCTTTATCATTGGTAATTAACTTAGGAAGATAAAGATTATTTTCTTCATAATCTTTATCTATAAACCCTGTTTCTAGTGAATTTCGTAATTCATGATATCTCGGCATAATTTCACTCTTCCTTTGTATTTATTTAACTATCATCTCTTCTCCTATACTTTCTATATCTTTTGCTCCTGTCAAAATCATTCCTTGACGCAATTGATTTTTAAGAGTATCTAAAGTTACTTTTACCCCTTCTTTTCTTCCTCCTATACTTCCCCATATAACAGGTCTTCCCACTAGTACGCAATCTGCTCCAGAAGCAATAAATTTAATGATATCCATTCCTTCTCTTACTCCTCCATCTGCTATTACTACTACTCTATCTCCTACAGCTTTTTTTATTTCACTTAATGTTTCGATAGCACTAATTGTTCCATTTAATATTCTTCCACCATGGTTAGATACTATTATTCCTGCTACTCCTGCATCTGCTGCAATTATTGCTTCTTCTACACTTAATATTCCTTTTACTATAAATGGTAATTTAGTAGATTCTACTAATTCCTTTAATTCTTCTTGAGATTTTGGTCCTACAGGTTGCCCCATAGTTGCCATAACTAATAATCCAGCACCATCTGTATCTACTCCTACAGCAAATGCTCCTGCTTCTTCTGCCATTTTTATTCTTTTAATGATTTCAGAATTTTCCCTTGGTTTGATTATTGCTATTCCATTTCCATCTGCTTTTTTTATAGCTTCTATTCCCCATCTTAAAAAATCAGGATTTCCACCATCTCCTATCATGGCAATAGTTCCACATTCTATACTTCCATTTACTACATCATTTATATATTCTTCTTCTGTTATTGCTCCACCTGCATTGTAGTTTAGTCCTGTAATAGGAGCTACAATCATTGGAGTAGATAGTTCTTTTCCTAAAAATTCATATTTTGTATTAGGATCTTTTACATTATGTAATGTTTTCATCATTATTCTGACTTCTTTTAATTTTTCATAATTTCTTTGCATAGAAGATCCATCTCCAGCTCCTCCCATTCCAGGAACTAGTCCTCTACACCAAACACCATTACATTCACGGCAAACTGCACAAAATCCTTTCATTTTTTCACGGGCATTATCCCTAACTTCTTTTAAATTCATTTTATTCCCTCCAAAATTTATTTAGTTCTTCTCTCCGTTTTTTAACTTTTAATTTTACTGCTTTTGTTGGACTTTCTATATATTTTATATTACCAATATCTTGCCTT
>QNYN01000148.1 GCA_003973585.1 Fusobacteriota bacterium
AAATAGCACTTTCATCTCATTATAGAAGAAAGTGCTATTCTTTTTATATTTAATTTTTTCTCTTCAAAAACTAAAGTTTCTAAATGTCCATTAATAGAAATAAACTCTAATTTCTTTTTTCTTGAAAAAGTTTTTATAAAATATTCAACTTTAGAAGCTTCTGATTTAGTTTGTACTTCCCATAATCCCATTATTTCAAAAGGTCCTCTTCCCCTTGTATATTTTGCTCCTTCTCCTTCTTCGTGTGCTTTCATTCGTTTAATCACATTATTTGTTATTCCTGTATAGAGTGTTTTGTCACCACATTTTAATATATATATATAATACATTTATTCCCCTTTTTTCTAATTTCTTAAATACCAAAAAAATTCTTATTAAGTTGTTTTTTATTACTCTTTTCTACATAAATAAAGTATAATATAGTCTACTATAATTGTAAAGATTAGGAATTATCGAATTTTATTAGGAGGATTATATAGATTATGGATAAATTTAGTTGTGGAAGATTAAAAAAAGCAAAACAATTAACCTTTATACTAACAGTTATTACTTTATCTGTATTTATGTTGTTCGTTTTTAAAGATAAAACAAATATCATCGCAGGATTGAGAAATATAATAACATCACCATCTACACTTATTACTGATTTTTTAGTAATTGGTGGACTAGGAGCTACTTTTTTAAATGCATTTAGTTTATTTTTATTTAATTTTATTTTGGTTAAAAGTTTTAAATTAAAAATAGATGGTCTTGTTTTAGCTGCCTTTTTTACTGTTTTTGGATTTTCTTTTTTTGGAAAAAATGTTTTTAATGTATTGCCTATATATTTAGGTGGAATCATGTATGCCAAATTTGAGCAAATAGATTTTAAAACAATCTTACCTACAATCATGTTTACCAGTGCTTTAGCTCCTTTTATTAGTGCTATGGCTTTTAGTTCTGGAACATTTGAAAATGCATATCTTTTAGCTATGATTTTAGGAATTTTTATAGGATTCATTGCTACTCCATTAGCTAAAAAAATGTCTTCTTTCCATGAAGGATTTAATTTATATAATTTAGGATTTACTGGGGGGTTATTAGGAGCTGTTATAACTTCAATTTTAAAAGCTTATAATTTTCATATTGAATCCCAAAAATTAATATCTACAAATTATCATACGGTACTCTTAATAACTTGTTCAATGACATTTTCTCTTATGATTTTTATAGGTTTTTACATTAATGAAAATAGTTTTAAAGGTTATAGAAAATTATTAAAATCCACTGGATTAAAATCTGATTTTATCGAAATTTATGGGTATGGATTATCATTTATCAATATGGGAATTAATGGTTTTATTTCTACTGGTTTTGTACTTCTTTTAGGAGAAACTCTTAATGGACCTTTTTTAGCAGGTATTCTAACTATTGTAGGATTTTCTGCATATGGTAAGCATCCACTAAATATTACTCCTATTCTTTTTGGAGTTTGGTTAGCTGGTGTTACTACTAATGTAGATAACTTTATTTTAGTTTTATCAGCTTTATTTGGTACTGCTATGGCTCCAATTTCAGGAGTTTATGGACCTTTTTGGGGAATTGTAGCAGGATGGTTGCATATGTCAGTAGTTAGAAATATAGGAGTTGTTCATGGTGGGTTAAATTTATATAATAACGGTTTTTCTGCTGGAATTGTAGCTGGGGTTTTACTTCCTATTATTCGAATTTTTACAGAAAGAAAAAATAAATTTAAAGATAAATATTTTTTAAAAAGACAAGAACTTTATAAAAATTTATCTTTAGAAGATGACGATGAATAATATTATTCAAAATAAAAGGTAGCTCTTAATTTTTTTAGAAGCTACCTTTTTTTATTTATTTAATTTTATTTTTGCTTATATACATATAATAAACCAGTTTAGTTTTCATATCTGTAGTTAAACTTTCTAATTCTTTTAAATCAACCCATTTAGTAGTTAAATCTTCAGTTTCATCTAATTTTAATTCTAAAGGTTGGATATCATTATCTTTTAATTTAGCTATATAAACATAAAGTTTTTCTGTTGTATATCCTGGAGAAGAAGCTAATGGCTCTTTAGGAGAATATAATAATTCTACATCTTCTAATGTATAACCAGTTTCTTCTCTTAATTCTCTTTCTAATGTTGAAAAAGCTGTTTCTCCCTCTTCTATTATTCCTGCTGGAATTTCTAACAAATTACAATCTGTTCCTGGTCTATATTGATCTACTAAAAGTGTTTTTTCTTCTTTTTCATCTAAAAGCATTACCCCAATAGCATTAGGTTTTTCAATAAATTCCATTTGTAATTCCCTTGTTGGATGTTTTTTTAATTTTATTTTTAAAAAATTTAAATCTGATAATTTCATAAAATCTCTCCTTATTTTTTCTCTATATTACCCAATTTCCATTTCTAAATATAGGTGTTCTATCTCCATTTTCTTCTATTCCATCAATGGAAAGATCTTTTGATCCTACCATGAAATCTACATGTACTAAACTATCATTTACCCCTTCAGCTTCTAATTCTTCTTTTGTCATCTTTTCTGATCCTTCTATACAATTTTTATATGCGGCTCCAAATGCAAAATGACAAGATGCATTTTCATCAAATAGAGTATTATAAAATAAAGTATTTGTATTGGATATAGGAGAATCTACTGGTACTAAAGCTATTTCTCCTAAATATCTAGCTCCATCATCTGTATTTAATAAACCTTCTAACACTTCATATCCTTTTTCCGCTGTAAATTTTACTACTTTTCCCTTTTCAAAAGTTAGTGTAAAATTATCAATTATATTCCCATTATAATTTAATGGTAACTTACTTGCTAAAATTCCATCTACTTTATTCTTATCGGGTAACGAAAATACTTCTTCTGTAGGCAAATTAGGATTAAATACTATTCCATCTGTAGTAACTGCTTCTCCTGCTTTCCACACTTGTTTCTTTGACATTCCTACCATTAAGTCTGTTCCTTCTGATTTATAATGAAATGCAGTAAATTTCTTTTCATTTAAAATCTTTACTTTTTCTGTTAAATTTTTATTATGTTGCTCCCAATTAGAAATGGCTTTTCCATCAATTCTACAAATATCTAATATCATTTCCATTAATTTGTCCATTGCTTCTTCATTAGAAACTTCTGGAAACACCTTAGTTGCCCAAGCTTTACAAGGCAGAGCAACTATACTCCAAGCATTTTTATCTGATAACACTTTTTCATAGTATTCTTTTACAGCTTCCGACCTTACTTTTGACCAATTTGCAACTCTTTTAACATCTACATCTTTTAGTAATTCTGGATCTGGAGAAATTACATTTAAAAAACAAGCTCCTTCATCTGCTAAGTAATTTAATCTATCTGCTTCCCATTTAGGAAATTTTTCAAAAGCTTTATCTGTTGCCTTTTGAAATTTCATTAAAGTTAATTGATCGTCAGACCAATTATATACAACTTCCCTAGCTCCTCTTTCATAAGCTACCTTGCTTAATTCCCTTACAAATTCTATTGAATGTATTGGAGCACTTATACTTACTATTTGATCTTTCTGTACATTTACCCCTATTTTTATTGCTAATTCTGCATATTCTTTTAATCTTTTTCTCATAATTATCTCCTCTTTATTATTTTGATATATTATATCATAAAAAAATTATTTTTGCTTTATTTCGGAATATATACATATAATGTGCAAGATAAACAATTGATTTGTTAGATTTTATTTTTGACTATGTACATAAAAAGGACTCCTAAAATTAATTAGAAGTCCCTTAAATAAAAAAAAGACTTGGCAAGTTCCTATCCTCCCAAGGGGCTGCCCCCTAAGTACTTTCGGCGTTTACGGACTTAACTTCTGGGTTCGGAATGTGACCAGGTGTACCCCCGTAGCTTTTCTTACCAAGCTTACTTTCTTTTTGAATATTTTGTTAA
>QNYN01000105.1 GCA_003973585.1 Fusobacteriota bacterium
TATATATAAAAGACAAGAGAGGTATAGATGGAAGAGAGATTACTGTCAGCTGATGAATTTGGTGGTGAAGTAGAAGTACAAAAAAACTTGAGACCAAAAACATTAAGAGAATATATTGGTCAAGAAAATTTAAAAGAAAAATTAAATATATTTATGACTGCTTCTAAAAATCGTGGTGAATCTATGGATCATACATTGTTATATGGACCACCTGGATTAGGAAAGACTACATTAGCAGGAGTTATAGCTACTGAAATGGGGACTAATTTAAAGGTTACTTCAGGTCCAGTATTAGATAAAGCAGGAGATTTAGCAGCTATATTAACATCTCTGGATGAAAATGATATTTTATTTATCGATGAAATTCATAGGTTGAATACCTCTGTAGAAGAAATTTTATACCCAGCAATGGAAGACCGTGAAATAGATATAATAATTGGAAAAGGGCCTACAGCAAGATCTATTAGGATAGAATTACCTAATTTTACACTAATAGGAGCAACAACAAGAGCAGGATTATTAAGTGCACCTCTTCGAGATAGATTTGGATTAGTTCACAGGATGGATTATTATTCTATTGCTGATCTTTTAAAAATTATTGTTCGTGGAGCAAATATATTAGAAGTAGGAATAGAAGAAGAAGGAGCTTTGGAAATAGCTCTTAGAAGTAGAGGAACACCAAGGATTGCTAATAGATTTTTGAAGAGAGTTCGTGATTATGCTGAAATTCGTGGAGATGGAATTATAACTTTGAAAATAGCGAAAGAAGCTTTGAGTTTATTAGGGGTAGATGATTATGGATTAGATGAATTAGATCGTGAAATAATCTTGGCTATAATAGATAATTATGGTGGTGGACCTGTAGGAATAGAGACATTGGCATTATTATTAGGAGAAGATAGAAGAACTTTAGAAGAAATTTATGAGCCATATCTAGTGAAAATAGGATTTATAAAACGGACTCATAGAGGAAGAGTTGTTACTCAAAAAGCATATAAACATTTTAATAAAGAGATTCTTGAGGACAATACAAAGAAATAATTTTGGTTTATAGTGTAAAGCACACTTAAATGGAGGATAAAAATGAAGATAAGTACAAAAATCAGATATGGTTTAAGGGCTGTTGTAAATATTGCAGAAGGAAATTTAACAGAAAATAGACTAGTAAGAATAAAAGAAATATCTGAAGAACAAAATATATCTGTGCAGTACTTAGAACAGATATTATTTAAATTGAAGAAAAAAGATATAATAAAAGGAAAAAGAGGGCCGAATGGTGGGTATAAAATCACAAGAAATCCTGAAGATATAACAGTTTTAGAACTTTATGAAATACTAGATGAAGAAATAAATGTGGTAAACTGTAATGAATGTAAAAATGAAGAGTGTATAAAAGAAGAATGCAGAACACACGGATTATGGGCACAAATAGATAATGCATTAAAGGAAATTCTATCACAGACTACTTTATTAGATTTAATGAAGCAGAAACATTTAATATAAATAATTTTAGAAAGGGTTAATAATGATAAGTGTAGTAGTAGAAAAAAGCAATATAAAAGGGAAAATAATTGAAATAAAAGAAAAAAAAGATATAAATCATCTAAAAAACTCATTTCGTTTAGGAATTGGAGATGAAATAAGAGTTGTTGATGGAGAAAAAGAATATAGATGTGAGATAATATCTTTAGATAAAAAAGAGATATTAGGAGAAATAAGAGAAGTTTTAGAAGATAAATATTCAACAAGTGTAAAAGTTGATATAGCTTTAGGGTTATTAAAAAACGATAAAATGGATTTATCTATACAAAAACTTACAGAGATTGGAATAAATAAAATAATTCCAATGAAAACAACTAGAACTGTTGTAAAAATAAAAGAAAAAAAAGATAAATGGGATATAGTATCTATAGAAGCTTTAAAACAATGCCAAGGGGTAAAAAAAGTAATAATTACAGAACCTACAAATTTAAAAGAAATAAAATTTGAAGAATATGATATTGTATTTTTACCTTACGAAGGTGCTAAAGGAAATAAAATAACAAACTATAAAGAATTAGATAAAATGAAAAAAATTTTATATTTAATAGGACCTGAAGGTGGATTTTCTGATTCAGAAGTTGAATTTTTGAAAGAAAAAGGGGTAAAGATAATATCTCTAGGAAGAAGGATTCTTAGGGCAGAAACTGCAGCAATTGTAGCAGGAGGAGTAATTTTAAATGAAATTTGGTAAGAGGGTAGCTTTTTATACTTTAGGTTGTAAAGTTAATCAATATGAAACTGAAAGTATAAAAAAACAATTTTTAGAAGCAGGATATGAAGAAGTCAAATTTTCTGATATTTCAGATTATTATATAGTAAATTCTTGTACTGTAACCAGTATAGCTGATAAAAAAACTAGAAATATATTAAGTCGTGCGAAAAAGTTAAATAAAAATTCTAAAGTGATTATAACAGGGTGTTATGCTCAAACTGATGGTGAAAGTTTGTTAGAAAAAGATTATATAGATTATGTTGTTGGAAATACAAATAAAACAGAGATTTTACAATTAGTAAAATCGATATCTATAGAAAATAAAAATCTAGACAAAGAAGATAAAATAATATCTCATAATATATTTGATGATTTTAGCTATCAAGAATTAGAATTTGCCACAATGAGAGAGATGAGCCGTGCATATGTTAAAATTCAAGATGGTTGTAATGAATTTTGTTCTTATTGTAAGATTCCTTTTGCTAGAGGAAGAAGTAGAAGTAGAAAATTAGATAGTATTTTAAAAGAAGTAGAAACATTGACTAAAGAAGGTTATAAAGAGATAATATTGATAGGAATCAATATGGGAGTTTATGGGGAAGATTTAGAAGAAAGTAAAAACTTTGAAGATCTTTTAGAATTAGTAACAGAGATAAAAGGGGTAGAAAGAGTAAGATTAGGATCTATCTATCCTGATAAGATAAATGATAGATTTATAAATATAATGGCAACTAATTCTAAAATGATGCCGCATCTACATATTTCCCTTCAATCTTGTGATGACAAGATATTAAAATTAATGAAAAGAAAGTATAGTGCAAAACTTATAAGAAATAAATTATTAGAATTAAAAAAGAAAGTAAAGGATTTAGAATTTACAGCAGATATAATTGTTGGATTTCCCCAAGAGGAAGAAGAAAATTTTAAAAATACTTATAATTTAATAAGGGAAATAGGATTTTCTGATTTACATATATTTCCATATTCTGATAGGGAAGGGACGATAGCTAGTAGATTACCGTTAAAAGTAGATGGAAATAGCAAGAAAAAAAGAGTAAAATTATTAGATCAATTAAGAAAAGAAATGGCAGTAGAATCTAAAATTAAAAATATAGATAAGAATACAAAAGTATTGATAGAAAACATTAAAGATGGAATAGCATATGGATACACTAAAAATTATCATAGAATTAGAATATTAGATAAAGGATATAAAGTAAATGAAATATTAGAAGTAAAAATAAAATTAGAAGAGGGGAAGCTTTATGGTGAAGAGAGAGAGAAAATCTAAATTACTAGGAATTATAATAATTTTAATAGTTACTTTAACAGGTTTATTATATATAAATATTAAAGGGAAAGAACATCGAATAATAGATGTTCCTAGATATATGGTTATTGGAAAAGACAATGTGTTTGTTGTATATGAAGATAAACTTTCTCTTAGTATCCCTTTTGAAATTCAATTAGATAGAGATAAAACAATAGGTGATCTTGACAAAGTAAAGGATTATGAGGGAATTTTAAAGGGAGTAAATAAATTATTACCTGAAAAAGTAGAGGTTTTTGAGGTAGTAAAAAAAGGTGAAGTAAGATTAAATGTAGCACATAAATTTAATGTTCCAGAAGTTATGATTGAAGATAGAAGATATGTATTAACTTCTAGTTTAAATT
>QNYN01000077.1 GCA_003973585.1 Fusobacteriota bacterium
CAAAAAGAATTAAAAAATGAATATTTTGTAACTTCCGTTATGAGATATACAAAACCATTTGCTTCTGCCATTTGTTGAGATACTGTTATTACTTCTCTTTCTGTTTTAGCATCATCTAAAAACTTTTTATATCCTTCAGAAAAATCCATAATTTCTTTTTTTCTTGATTCTTCTATATTTTTCCAACCATTTTCTTTTTTATAAAACATTTTTTCATCTCCTAAGTAAAACTTTTTTAATCTGTTAATTCTAAAAATAACTCTATATCTTCTTTTACTTGATCTAAAGAACTTCTCCAAAATTCAATATTTGTAACATCGATATCTGCTAATAAAGCTACATCTTCTACTGTATTTTTTCCAGTTTCCCTCAATAAATTATCGTATTTAGGTAAAAAAGCCTCTTTGTCTTTTAAATATTGAGAATAAAGTCCCCTTCCAAATAAAGCTCCAAAGGCATATGGGAAGTTGTAAAAACTTAATCCTGGGCTATAATAATGACCTTTATTTATCCACATATATGGATGTAAGTTATTTTCATCTAACCCATCTCCATAAGTTTCCTTTTGTGCCTTTATCATAATATCTTTTAATTCTTCTACACTTAATATACTATCTTTTCTCTTTTCAAATACTGTTTCTTCGAAAATATATCTACTTAAAATATCAACACAAACTTGAGTTATTGCCTTTAATGAATTTTCTAATAAATATATTTTTTCTTCTTTTTCTGCATCTTTTAATGCATTTTTCATTACAATTGTTTCACACATTATAGATGCAGTCTCTGCTACAGGCATTGTATAACTAGTATTTAGAATACTTTGTCCAAAGATACAATCTCCGTGATATGCATGACCTAATTCATGAGCTAAAGTAGAAACCCCTGAAAATGTCCCTGTAAAATTATGTAAAATTCTACTTTGCTTAATTGGTGGAATATTTGAACAGAAAGCTCCTCCAACTTTACCTTTTTTAGGATAATAGTCAATCCAATTTTCATTAAAAGCTCTCTCAGCAACTCCCCTTAATTTTGGAGAAAATGACCCAAAGTTTTCTAAAATATAATTTTGTGCTTCTTCTATACTAAAAACTTTGCTTACACTTCCAATAGGAGCAAATAAATCATAAAATGGTAATCCATCTGGATGACCTAATATTTTTGCTTTTCTTCTTAAATATTTTCTAAAGTAAGGTAAATATTCTCTAATCGCTTCTAATAATGCGTCTAAAGTTTCTTTTTTCATCCTAGAATCAATTAAAGTTTTTGAAATAGGAGTTTCGTATCCTCTTAATTCATTTATTGTATTTACTTCACCTTTTATTGAATTTAAAGAAGAAGCTATAGATTTCTCTATTTTTTTATACGCTTCTAATTCTGCTTCATAGGCAGATTTTCTTACTGTTGCATCTTTATCACTAGCCAAACTTCTTACCTCAGATAAAGTTACAACTTTAGTTTCATCATCTAATGTCAACTCTACATCTAGTGTAGAAGTCAAACTTCCATGAAGATTACTCCATGCTGTTCCCCCAGTTTGACCTAATTTTGAGATTATTAACTCACTTTTTTCATCTAAAATATATCTATCATGATTTTTTATTTGAGATAAATAAAATTCATGCTCTTTTAAATATTCACTTTTTTTAACTAATTCTTCAATGTCAAATTTTGCTATCCATTTTTTTGCTTTTGTTTCTATCTCTGTAGTTTCAGAACCTTTGTTTAATAATAAATTTATATATTTTATCGCTTCTGCATCAGAAGTATTTGTAGATTTTCTCAAACTTGAATATCCACCTAAAGTTCTTTTTAAACTTCTCAACTCTGCCATAACCTTTAAATAATCTTCTACTGTTTCAGGATTATCATCCAATTTTTCTTTAAAAGAATTTAGTTTTTCTATTGTTTTATCTAGTTTTTCTAGATCACTTTTAAACTCTTTTGAATCAAAAGAAGGATATAATGCTGTTAAATCCCAATTACTCATTTTGCCTCCTAAAATTATAGTCTTTCTTCAAAAAAAGACTTTTATTTTTATTAATTAAAGAAAAATTTTATAATTAAATAAAAGAAGAGTACCCCTAGTAAAACTACGGGTAAGATTACACTTAAAGCTGCGATTATCAATGCTTTAACATCATTTTTTTCAAATTCTGTGTTTTCTAATAATCTATCTAATTCTTCTCTTTCTCTTCTTATTTTCTCTTTTCTTGAGATTAAGTCCTCCATTGTACCTTTTTCTTCATCTCTATTTCTAAACAATATCTGCACCTTTAAAATGACAAGCTACAAAATGTCCCTTTGATACTTCTTCCCATTTAGGTACTTCTTGCTTACAAATATCTTTTGCAATAGGACATCTTGTGTGAAATTTACATCCTGGTGGAGGAGTTACATTTGATGGGATATCTCCTTCTAATATAATTCTTTTTCTATTTTTTATTATATCTAAATCTGTTTCAGGGATAGATGATAATAGAGCTTTTGTATATGGATGTTGAGGTGATTCATATAAATTTCTTTTAGGAGCTAATTCTACCATATTTCCTAAATACATTACTCCTATTCTATCTGAAATATGTTTTACTACAGATAAATCATGAGATATAAATAGGTATGACATTCCAAACTCTTTTTTTAAGTCATTTAATAAGTTTATTACCTGTGATTGGATAGATACATCTAATGCTGATACTGCTTCGTCACAAACAATAAATTTAGGTTTTAAAGCTAATGATCTAGCTATTCCTATTCTTTGTCTTTGTCCCCCTGAAAATTCATGGGGATATCTATAAATCATATAGTCATCTAATCCACATTTTTGCATTATTTCTTTTACATAAGTTTCTAACTCTTTAGATCCTGCTTTATAAATTTTATGTTCTACTAAAGCTTCTCCTATAATATTTCCAACTGTCATCCTTGGATTTAATGATGAATATGGATCTTGGAATATTATTTGCATCTCTTGTCTTAATGGAACCATTTGTTTCACTGATAAATCAGTAATATCTTTACCATCATATATTATTTTACCAGCTGTTGGTTTATATAATTTTAATAAAGTTCTTCCAAATGTTGATTTTCCACATCCAGATTCTCCTACTATTCCAATAGTTTCTCCTTCATATAAAACCATATCAATACCATCATTGGCTTTTACCATTAACATTTCCCCATTAACCCTTTTACCTGTTTTAAAATATTGTTTTAATCCTTTAGTTTCTAGTATAATCTTTCTATTTTTTTCCATCTCTTTTCTCCTTATTTGGATAGAAACATCTGATTAAATGCTCAGGTTCTACCTCTACAAGATTTGGTTTTTCATCAATACACTTCTGTGTTGCAAACTTACATCTAGGGGCAAATCTACAACCTACAGGTAAATTTAATGGATGGGGTACACTTCCGTCTATTTGGTCTAAATATTCTACTTCTTCTCCTAATTTAGGAATGGAATTTAATAATCCTTCTTTATATGGATGAGAAAATTTTGATACTTTTGAGAATAGTACTTCTACAGGAGCTTTTTCTACTACTTCTCCTGTATACATAACTACTACATCATCTGCTAATTCAGCAATAGCTCCTAAATCATGTGTAATAAATAAAATAGCTGTATTATGTTTTTTCTTTAAGTCATTCATTAATTTAAAGATTTGAGCTTGGATTGTAACATCTAAAGCAGTTGTTGGCTCATCTGCTATAAGTAATTTAGGCTCACAAGCTAATGCCATGGCAATCATTACCCTTTGTCTCATTCCACCAGATAATTGATGAGGATAATTGTGTACTACTCCTTCTGGTTCTGGTATTTTTACCTCTCTTAATAGTTCAATCGATCTTTCCCAAGCCTCAGTTTTACTCATTCCTTGATGCAGTATCAAAGGTTCTCCTAATTGTTCTCCAATTTTTAAAACTGGA
>QNYN01000002.1 GCA_003973585.1 Fusobacteriota bacterium
CAATAGCCATCCATGGAGGAGCTGAAAAAAATTCTTACGGTACTTTAACAACTCCAATTTATCAAAGTTCAACATTTGTTTTTGATTCAGCAGAACAAGGTGGAAGACGATTTGCACTAGAAGAAAGTGGATATATTTATTCTAGATTAGGAAATCCTACATCTGCTGTAGCTGAAAAAAAACTTGCTTTATTAGAAGGTGCTGAAGCTGCACTAGCTACTAGCTCAGGAATGGGGGCTATTTCTTCTACAATGTGGACATTATTACAAGCTGGTGATCATTTATTAGCAGATAAAACTTTATATGGATGTACCTACGCATTTTTTAGTCATGGTTTAACAAAATTTGGAATAGAAGTAGAGTTTATAGACACTTCTGATTTAGAAGCTGTAAAAAAAGCTATGAAACCTAATACAAAAATAGTTTATTTAGAAACTCCTGCTAATCCAAATATGAAGATTATCGATATTCAAGAAGTTGCTAAAATTGTTCATGAAACAAAAGGAGCAAGAGTAGTTGTAGACAATACATTTGCAACTCCATATTTGCAAAGACCATTAGAATTAGGAGCAGATTTAGTAGTTCATTCTGCAACTAAATATTTAAACGGGCATGGAGATGTTATAGCAGGATTTGTTGTAGGAGATCTAGAAACTGTTACTCAAATTAGATTAATAGGTGTTAAGGATATGACAGGATCTGTCCTAGGTCCTCAAGAAGCATTCTTAATGATTAGAGGTTTAAAGACTTTAGAGCTTAGAATGGCAAAACATTGTAGTAATGCATATGAAGTTGCTAAATTTTTAGATAATCATGAAAAAATAGAAAAAGTATATTATCCAGGATTAGCCTCACATAAAGGGCATGAAATTGCAAAGGACCAAATGGACGGTTTTGGTGGAATACTTGCTTTTGAAATAAAAGGTGGATTTGAAAGTGGAAAAAAATTGCTTAATAACTTAGAATTATGTACTCTAGCTGTTAGTCTAGGGGATACTGAAACATTAATTCAACATCCTGCTTCAATGACTCATTCCCCATATACAGTAGAGGAAAGAGCTGCTGCTGGAATTGCAGAAGGATTAGTAAGAATTTCTGTTGGATTAGAAGATGCTAATGATATTATTTCTGATTTAGAACAAGGTTTATCAAAAATTTAATTTTTTAAATATAAAAGTCTCTAATAATTGGTGTATTTCACATTAATATTTTAGAGACTTTTTTAGTACTCATAAAGAATAAAAAGACTTAAGTTATGGTTAAATTTAACTTGACTAAAAAAAAAAAAGGAGTATAATCTTTTTATTGTATAATAACAGTATATGTACTGATATTATATTTCTTATATTTTATGTGAAATTTATTAGGAGGTTTGTTGTGGTTTATGTATTACTACTTTTATCATTTGTTATTTTAATTAAAGGAGCTGATATCTTCATTGAGGGATCATCTGCTGTTGCAAAGGCTTTTAAAATACCAGAACTTATTATTGGAATTGTTATTGTTGGATTTGGTACTTCTCTACCAGAATTTGCTGTTAATATGGCTGCCATTGTAAATGGTTCTAATGAAATGGCGATTGGTAATGTTGTTGGATCTAATGTTTTTAATATTTTATTTATTATTGGTGTTATTGCAATATTTAAACCTATGACTATCGATGATAAATTAGCTTCTTTTGACTTCCCAATAGCAATTATTGCTGCTATTATTTTACCATTTTTAGCTTTTGACGGATCATTTCTTGGGATTGATACTAATCTTAGTAGAATTGATGGTGTAATTTTACTTTTAATATTTGCTTATTTTGTTAAAGAAACTATAAGTAGATCATTAGAAGATCAAAAATTTAAAGAGAAAAAAATGATGATTTATGAAATAGGTCAAGGGACATTTAAACTAAATAATTTTTTAAAAAGTAAACACAATAAAAAACCTTCTATTAAACATCTTTCTAAAGATATTGTTATGATTGTAATTGGATTAGTAGCAGTTATTAAAGGTGGAGATATGGTTATAGAATATGCTTCTGAAATTGCTACTGCATTTGGAATGAGTAAACATTTAGTTGGACTTACTATTGTTGGTGTTGGTACTTCATTACCAGAATTAGTAGTTTGTATCCTAGCAGCTAAAAGAGGCCAACAAGGTATTGTTATTGGTAATGTTGTTGGATCTAATACTTTTAATATTTTACTTACACTAGGAGCAACAATAGCAATTAAACCTATTGTTGTTGATCCATCTATGCTAAGAGATGCTTTTACTGTTGGAATGGCAACTGTCATTGTTGGTGGAGTTGCTATTATGCAGAAAAAAATCGGTAAAGTAGCAGGATTTTTATTAGTTGCTATATATATAGGTTATATGTACAGTATTATTATATCTGGATAAATAGGAGTGATTAGTTATGAAGTTAACAGAATTATTTAAAAAAAGAAAAGAATTATTAATTTCTTCTCCTTTAAAGGGGAAAGTTATAGATTTAAAAGATGTTCCTGACAATGTTTTTACAAGTAATATTATTGGGGATGGATGTGGAATAATTCCAGAACCTGGATCAATTTATGCACCTCTTTCTTCTAAAGTCGAAATATTTAAAACAAATCATTTACTTATTTTTGAACCTAAAAAAGGTGTTTATATTGTAGTCCATTTTGGAATTGGAACTTCTCTTTTAGGTGGTAAAGGATTTGAAAGAATTATCGAATTAAATTCTAAAAAGACTGTTGAATTAGGAGAAGAGCTTGTAAAGTATGATCTTGATTACTTAAAAGAAAATGCAAAATCTATAGTTACTCCTATAATTGTTAGTGATGATGAAGTTGAACACATTGAATTAATTGCTGAAATTGGAAGTGATATAGAAGTTGGAGAACCTCTTATGAAAATCTTCTTAAAATAATATATTTTTAAACTCTTACATTTTTTGTAGGAGTTTTTATATTTATCTATGGTACAATAAGTTTCTAAACTTTTAATATAAGGAGAATACTAAATATGAAAAAATTATTTTTAGCTACAGGAAATAAAAAGAAAATTAAAGAAATTTCTGAAATTTTAGAAGGATTTGAAATTATATCTATAAACGATGGATATAAAATACCTGATGTTGTAGAAGATAAAGATACTTTCGAAGGAAACAGTCAAAAAAAGGCTTTAGAGATCGCAAAAGTCGTAGGGATGCCTGTTATAGCAGATGATAGTGGATTATGCGTAGAAGCCTTAAATGGAGCTCCTGGAGTATACTCAGCTAGATATTCAGGAGAAAATGCTACTGATGAATCTAATAATAAAAAACTTATTGAAGAATTAAAAGATAAAGATAATAAAAATGCTAAATTTGTCTGCGTTATAACACTTGCAACTCCTGATGGTGACTACCATAGTTTTAGAGGAGAAGTAGAAGGGACTATCATAGATGATCCTCGTGGAAATGATGGATTTGGTTATGATCCTCATTTCTATATAGAAAAATATGGAAAATCATTTGCTGAAATTCCTGAGATTAAAAAGAAAATTAGTCATCGAGCTAACGCCTTAAAAAAATTAAAAATGGAAATCGATAAATATATCTAAATAAAAAAATAACTTCTAGTATCTGAATTTACTAGAAGTTATTTTTTTAAAATTCTTTTTCTTCCCACTGTATTTCTTTCATAAGTGATGTTACTTTAACTAAATCCATTTCAGGATTAATAGTTCCCTCATAGGAAATTGTGATAATCGACATAGACATACAAAATTTTACTAATTCTATTATCTTTAGCTTGTGTATATATCCAAAACCTAATCCTGCAACGAAAGAATCACCTGCTCCTGTAACATTTTTTATTGTTACTGGTGGAGACTTCATTTTTCCACTATTTATTCCATCGGTATAATAAACACCCTCAGCATCTAAGCTGATAAAAACATTTTTT
>QNYN01000056.1 GCA_003973585.1 Fusobacteriota bacterium
TTCTACTTTTTTTATATTTGTCATATTCGATATAAAATCAGATAATTTCTCTAAATTTTCTTTTTTATCTGTAATTCCTGGAACAACAACATGTCTAAGCCATACAGGTTTATCTATTTTATTTAAATATCTCGCAAATTTTAAAGTGTTTTCTAATTCAACTCCTGTTAAATCTTTATATAATAAAGGATCCATACTTTTTATATCTAATAAAACTAAATCTACATATTTTAAAACTTCTTTAACTCTATCATTAAAAATATAGCCTGAAGTATCTACTGCAGTATGAATTCCCTCTTCTTTTGCTCGCTTGAATAAAGCTTCAATATAGTCCATTTGAAGAAAAGGTTCCCCTCCTGTGATAGTTAGTCCACCACCATTTCTAAAAAAAGGCTTGTATTTTTTTATTTCATTTATTGTAAATTCAACATCTCTTTCATATTTAGCATCTTCTAATTTCCAAGTATCTGGATTATGACAATATTTACATCTAAGGGGACAACCTTGAGTAAATACTATAAACCTTATTCCAGGCCCATCTACTGTACCACAACTTTCAAAAGAATGTATTTTCCCCGTTATCTTCATTTTCTTCATCTCCCCACTATAAATCTTTGATATTAGTATATCATAAAAAATAAGATGGTAGTTAAGATTAATTAACGACCATCTTTTATAAATTTTATTATATTGATGAATTAATAGTTCTCTTTATTACATCTAATTGTTGCTCTTTTGTTAATCTAACAAAATTAACTGCATATCCAGATACTCTAATTGTTAATTGTGGATATAATTCTGGATGTTCCATTGCATCTTCTAATAAAGATCTATCAAAGACATTTACATTTAGATGTTGTCCACCTGTAGGAGCAAAATATCCGTCCATAAGAGCTATTAAATTTGATCTTCTAATAGAATCGGTTTTACCTAGTGCACCTGGTGTTATAGCAAATGTATAAGATATCCCATCATTAGCATGTTCAAATGGTAATTTTGCAACAGATGACATAGCTGCTATGGCTCCTCTTCTATCCCTTCCATGCATAGGGTTAGCTCCTGGTCCAAATGGTTCCCCTGCTCTTCTTCCATCAGGAGTGTTTCCTGTTTTCTTTCCATATACTACATTAGAAGTAATTGTAAGTAATGATTGAGTAGGACGACCTCCACGATACATTTGATGACTTCTAATTTTATTCATAAAGTTCTTAGTTATCATAATTGCTAATGAATCAGTATCATCATCATTATTTCCAAATGGAATATAATCTCCCTCTATCTCATAATCTATTGCTAATCCATTTTCATCCCTAATTACTTTTACTTTTGCATTTTTTATAGCTGCTAATGAATCAGCAATTATAGAAATTCCAGCGATTCCATGGGCTTGAGTTCTTTCAATATTTAAATCATGTAATGACATTTGAAATGCTTCATAAGCATATTTATCATGCATATAATGGATTATATTTAACGATTGTACATATACTTTTGCTAACCAATCCATCATTTGATCAAACTTTTCCATAACATCATCAAATTCTAAATATTCAGATGTAACAGGTGCAAATTTAGGAGCTACTTGTGCTCCACTTTTTTCATCTATTCCACCATTTATAGCATATAATAGAGCTTTAGGTAAATTTACACGAGCTCCAAAAAACTGCATTCCTTTTCCTATTTTCATAGGTGAAACACAACAAGCAATTCCATAGTCGTCACCAAATTGATTTCTCATTAAATCATCATTTTCATATTGTAATGATGAAGTATCCATAGACACTTTAGCAGCAAATTGCTTGAAATTTTCTGGTAATCTTGGTGACCATAAAATTGTTAAATTAGGTTCTGGTGCAGGGCCTAAATTATACAAAGTATTTAGCATTCTATATGAAGTTCTTGTTACTAATGTTCTTCCATCTACACCCATTCCACCAATTGATTCTGTAACCCAAGTAGGATCTCCTGAAAATAATTCGTTATATGCAGGTGGTCTAAGGAATCTTACAATTCTTAATTTCATAACAAATTGATCAATATATTCTTGTGCCTCTTCTTCTGTTATTACTCCTAATTTTAAATCTTTTTCAATATATATATCTAAAAAAGTAGACACTCTACCTAATGACATAGCAGCTCCATCTTGATGTTTTGTAGCAGCAAGATATGCAAAGTAAGTCCATTGGATAGCTTCTTTTGCAGAAGTAGCAGGTTTTGATACATCAAAACCATAGCCTTTACACATAGTTATAAGTTTTTTTAATGATAATATTTGTTGAGCTATTTCTTCCCTTAATCTAATTATACTTTCTGTCATTTCATCTGTAGCGATAGATTTTTTTTGTTCTATTTTATCTTCTATTAATCTGTCTACACCATAAAGAGCTACCCTTCTATAGTCACCTATAATTCTACCTCTTCCATAGGCATCAGGTAATCCTGTTATTATCCCTGATCTTCTAGCCTTTCTTATTTCTTCAGTATATGCTGAAAATACACCATCATTATGAGTTACTCTATTTTTTGAAAAGAAATCATAAGTCACTGGATCCATTTCATATCCATATGATTCTAGTGCGTTCTTAACAGTTCTAAGACCACCTTTTGGAAAGATCCCTCTCTTAAGTGGTGCATCTGTTTGTAACCCTACGATACTTTCTAAATCTTTTTCTATATAACCAGGACCATAAGCATCTATATCTGATGGTTTTTTTGTTTCTGCATCATAAATTCCTTTTTCAATTTCTTCTTTAAATAATTCTGTTAATTTATCCCATAATTTTTTTGAGTTTTCTGTAGCACCTGCTAAAAACTCTTCTCCACCTTCATAAGGTATATAATTACTTTGAATAAAATCCCTTACATTTATCTCTTCTCTCCAAAGAGTCCCTTGAAAACCTTTTAAATAATCGTTCATTTATCTCCTCCTAGAATATCTGTATATTCTTTACAAAAAAATGCCTATATTGATAAAATCAAAAATAGGCACAATTTTAAATATAATAACTTTTACTAATATATCTATTGTTAACCCATAGAAGGTAATTTAAGGTTACCTGTAGAAACGCCTCACCATATTAGAGACATATATGAATTTATAATCTTATTATAGAATTTTTTTACAAAAAAGACAACTTAAATTTCGTCCCATCCATCAATTGATGAACTCATATTATATGAAGTTACATTTCCCTCAAAGAAATTAGCCTTTACACTACCTTCTCCTTCTGTATCAGCTAATTTTTCCAAATGTTTATATGGATTTTTTTCATATCCTTCATATAGTTTTTCTAACCCTAAACTCCTAAGTCTTTCATTTGCTAGCCATTTAGTGTAATTTTCTATTGTTGCTTCTGTAACTCCTAATATTTTTTTCCCAATAATATGTTTACTCCATTTTATTTCTTGCTCTACTGCTACTTGAAACATTTTGTAAATTTCTTCTTCTTCAAAATAATTATTATTTTCTTTTTTTATCTCATTTATCATATTTTGAAATAATACTACATGGGATAATTCATCTCTGTTAATTAATTTTATAATGTCTGAAGTTCCCATCATCTTATTTCTACTTGCTAATAAATAAAAGAAGTTAAATCCATTGTAGAAGTATAATGCTTCTAATAAATAATTAGCAATTATAACTCTAGAAAAATTAGTATTAGTAGGAGTATCTATAAAATCTTGATAAATCTTTGCTATATACTTATTTCTTTCAAAAAGTACCTCATCATCTCTCCACTTATCATATATTAGATTTCTTTTTTCTTTAGATAAGATACTTTCTATTATATATTGATATGACTGTGAATGAATTGCCTCTTGATATGTTTGTATAGCTAAAATTAAATTTACTTCAGGAGCTGTAATATAATTTGATATATTAGGAATATTATTAGTTTGAATACTATCTAGAAA
>QNYN01000024.1 GCA_003973585.1 Fusobacteriota bacterium
GAGTCTTGTAACTTTGGACCATGCATTGTATTAGCTACAATTTTAATCCCTTTCTTTTTAGCAGCTTGTATATTTTCTTCTAATGTACTATAAGCATGTGGCGTTGTATTTGTGTGAGTATGTAAATCTATTAAATATTTCATATGATGTCCTCCCTATTTACCTCAATAACTTGACCAATTTCTAAATCTCCTAATGTTAAATTAGCAAATTTTACTCTTTTTAGATAAGTAACATTGTTTTTAATACCATGCATCATCTTTTTTACTTGATGAAATCTTCCCTCACTGATTGTTAAATTAATTTTGTTATCATCAATTTTCTTGCATTTAGATGGCTTTGTAATATAGCCCCCAATGTCAATTCCACTTTCTATTTTTCTTATATCTTCATCATTAATAGAATTTTCAAGTTCTACATAATATGTTTTATCTACATGTTTTTTAGGAGATAAAAGGTCGTGTGATAGAGGCCCATCATTCGTAAAAAGAAGTAGTCCTTCAGTATCTTTATCTAATCTACCAACTGGAAATAAATTCTTTTGAACAACCCATTCAGGTAGAATATCCATAACAGTTTTATCCCGATGATCTTCTGTAGCTGTGATATATCCTGCTGGTTTATTTAGAATATAATATCTAAATTCTTTATATTCTATTTTTTCCTCTTGATATAATACTTCATCCTTATCTGTAATATTTAATTTAGGAGAACTTTCTATTTTCCCATTTACTCTTATTTCACGGTTTTTTAATATTTTTTTGACAACACTTCTACTTCCTAAACCACATTCTGTTAGATATTTATCTAGTCTCATAACTTCTCCTTCATTTTTTATCTTACTTCTATTATAACATATAATTCTAATATTAATTGTAACTCTACCAAAAAAAAAGAACTTAAAGTTCTTTCTTTAGTTGGCACTTTATATAGTTAAGAGCTAAAGTTGTCTTACCATCAAGTGACTTATTTAAAATTTTATCTATTTCATCTAAATCTACCTCTATAACTTCTAAAAACTCACACTCATCTAATCGTTGTTCTGTCTTTACTAAGTCTTCTGCTAAGTATATAACCATTTTAGAATCTGATATCCCAGGGCTACTATAATACTCAAATATTTTTTTTATTTTATTAGCCCTATACCCAGTTTCTTCTTCTAATTCACGAATTGCAGCTTTTTCAGTATCTTCCCCTCTATCTACTAGTCCAGCAGGGATTTCAATCAATTCATTTTTTGTAGCAGGTCGGTATTGTTTTACAAGTAATAATTTATTTTCAGGTGTAAATGCTACTATTCCTACAGCCATAAATTTACCCAAAAATGTCCATTTGACTTCATTCCCATCTGGAAGGAGTAAATCCTCTTCATATACAGATATATGATCATTTTTAAATACTTTTTCTCTTTTTATGTGTTTAAATTTCATATATTCTCCAAAATTTCTCTAACTTTATAAAGTATAATACCAGTAGCCACACCTACATTTAGTGATTCAGCACTTCCATATATAGGTATTTTTACAATCTCATCACTTATTTCCAAGATATTCTTTGACACCCCTTGTCCTTCGTTTCCAAATACAATTGCATTTTTTCCCTTTAATTTTACTTTATTATAATTTACACTTTCATTTGTCAAACCACTAGATAAAATATTATATTCTTTTTCTTTTAATAATCCTATTAAATCTTTTTCTGACATATAATTAATATTTAAATTAAATAATGAACCCATGCTACTTCTAACTGATTTATCATTGTATATGTCTACACTTCCAGTTGTTAAGATTATATCTTTAAAACCTACAGCATCTACTAATCGTATAATAGTTCCTAAATTTCCAGGATCTTGAATTCTATCTAATATCACTATAGTATCCCCTAAAGAATCTATTGTATTCTCAAGAAACTCATAAATTAAAATAACGCCTTGGGAGTTTTCTTGAGTAGAGATTTCGTTAAATAAAGTATCACTATAAATTAGTTTTTTACACTCAAAGTTATTAATATTTGGGTAATTTTCTTCCTCTCCATCACGGATTATTATGTATTTCGGTGTTGTAGAAAAATCTAAAAATTTGTGTCCTTCTGCTATAAATAACTTTTCTTTTTCACGATATTTTTTCTTTTTTAATTTTTTTATTCTTTTAAATAAATTATTATCTTTACTACTTATAAATTCCAATGGTTATCTCCTAAATTATTAATATTGTTATAATATAGTATATATTCATAGTGAGATTATATCAACTACTTTTCTTGATTATTTAATATAAATTCTATACTAGATATGGGTTTTTCACTTCCAAAAGCTGATATTCTTATTTCTACAAGATCATCTAATTTTTTAGATTTAAAATAATCTCTCATAAATTCTTTTCTTCTTTCAAGTATATTTTCTGGATTTTTATTAGAAGTTGTTTTAGATGCTTTTTTTTCTTCATTCATATTAGTAGATAAAATAAACTTAACCTTTATTCCATGGTTTTCTTCTAATAACTTTGCTATTTTATCTAAATCACTAGTATTTTTTGGCTTTTCACTTAAATATTCGTAATCAAATATTTTTATTTCTCCTTCTTTTAAATTAAATATTGAGCTCATAATAGTTATTGGAGAGCTACCTACTTTCTTTAAAATATTTATTAACTCATCCATAAAGACTTTTTTCAAATGGAAAGAAGGATCATTTAAATTCCCACTTAAAGGGATATCTAAAACAATATTTCCATTACTTTGTTTCATTAACTCTAATGATGCTTTTATAGGAATATAACTTTCTACTTTAGTCTTCTTACCTAATTTCAGATTTTTAATAGTAATTTTATTTTTACCTGTAAAAACCCCGTTGTCTATTTTTATACTACCCTCATATGATAAATTTCCAGAATCAATTTCATTAGGAAAGCTTTCTTTAGCTAACTCTTTAAAAGCTAATAAATTTATATCTTTAAGTTTAATTTCTCCATCTAAATTAATATTTTTACCTCTAAAATCCCAATTTTTAGTTAAAATAATGTCAGTTTTACCACTGATATTACCACTTCCATCAAATTTATTAGAAAACTCTACCTTTATTTTTTTATTAGGAGAACTTGTAAAATTGTCTACTTTAAAATTTATATCTCTCATATTGATTTTTACTTTGGGATAAAGATATTTAAAAGTTCCATTGGATATAGTAAATTGATTTATATCTAAATTAATAGGAATATCAATTTTCTCTTCCTTAAAATTCTTAGTTATTTTTTCTTCATTTGGAAAAAATAAATCTTTAAAAAAATGATAAACAATTGTTAAAGGAGTTTTTTCATTTTTATTAATTGTTTTTTTCCCTGTAGACTTTTTGAGAGTCGCAAATGGATTTTGGATTTTTATATCTTCTATATCTAAATCTTTTTTTGTTATTTTATTTGCATCTATTTCTACTCTTTCTACTTTTCCATTAAAATCTAGTGTTTTAATATTAAATTGAGATCCTTCTATATCACCTCTAAATAAAAAATCTTCTTTATTAATTACTATGTCATTGTTACTTTCTAATTTAATTATTTTAACAGAAGAATTTTTTTCTTCTATATCTAAATCTTTAAATATAATATTATTAACAGTGTTAAAATTGTTATTTGAATAAGAGATTTTTGATGTTAAATCAAATGTTCCATCAAGAGTAGATCCACTTTCTTGGAATATATAATTTAATGTATCTAGTGGGAAATCTTTAATTTTTATATTTCCATTTATACTTTTTAAGTCTTCTGTCTTTCTAATATCTTTTATTTTATTAATATCAACTTCTATAGTACTCTTCTGACTATTATTATAATTTCCACTAAATTTAAAAGTTGAAGTTCCTTTAATAGTTCCTAAATTTTTACCCGTTAATGAAA
>QNYN01000180.1 GCA_003973585.1 Fusobacteriota bacterium
ATTTTTTTTCTGCTGCTGCTCTCTTTAAAAAGTCCATATCTGAAATATGTGAAAACCCTTCTACAGCTTGTGTATATCCATTACTTGTATACATCTCTTGTGCCTCTTTTAAAATTGCTAACATCTCATCATCACTTGGTTGAGGCATTTTTTCAAATATAGGAATAAAAGCTAATTCCATAACTAAACCAGCAGGTTCATTTGAATTAGGCATTCTTGCTATTACTCCACCTTTTACATCAGGTGTATTTTCATCTAAGTTTGCCCACTCAAGAGCCTTTGAGTTTAACACTCCTCCATGCATAGATACATGAATTATCATTACCTTATTGTTAGGAAAATATTTATCAATATCATATCTTGTAATATGTCTTTTTTCTTTTATTAAATCTTGATCATAACCCCATCCTACTATCCAATCTCCATCTTTTATCCCTTTTTCATTTTTAAAATCTAACATCTTTTTCATTATCTCATCGATACTAGTTGCATCTCCTACAGGTGGTGCTGCAACATTTACTTGCTCTACCATTCTTATAGCTGACATAAAATGTGAATGTGGATCTACAAATCCAGGTAACATAGTCTTACCTTGTAAATTATGTAATTCTGCTTTTGGATACTTTTTAAAAGCTTCCTCTTTTCCTCCTATGAATACAATTTTTCCTCCTTCTTGTACTACTGCTTCTACATAAGTAGGAGTTTCCCCATCCATAGTTAAAATATCCCCACCAAAATAAACTTTAGTATTCATTCCTTCCCCTTGTTTTGTTTCTTTACTTTTGTTATTACTACACCCTATTAGCATAATCACCGACATCAAGATTAACATTACTTTTTTCATTCTTCCCTCCTGAAAAATAAATTTTATTAACTTCATTTACAACAAAAATGCTACTTTCCTTTTTTTATTGTGCTTTTTAATTGATTTGTAATGTTTTTTTAGTATGAATTAATATTCTAAAATCAAAAAAAAGTAACCACAACTCTGTAGTTACTTTCTTAAGTTTAGTTTTTATTTTCTTCTAACTTTATTTGTAATCCATGCTATATTTCCTACATGACATATATCACTACAATAAGCTCTAGGTTTTGTTACTATTCCTAGTGCTAATGCAATTAGTGTTGTTGCTATAAATCCCATATGTGCAACAATACTTAATTCTGTTAAACTTTCTGCTTTCATTAACCCAGATATAGTTTTTATAGTTAATAATAATGTAAGTCCATATCTCGTATATCTGTTGCTTATGAACTTTGGTACACTTTTACCAAAACTTATCTTTGCTAATAATTTCTTTAAAGCTCCTCCCCTTGGACAATAATAAGCACAATATGGCTTACCTTTAGTGAATAAAGAAAACCCTAATCCGATAAACATTGATAATAATCCTAATATACCAAACCTAATGTCTATCAAAGGTAGTGCAGCCATTATTAAAAATAATATCCAAGTTGCATTTTCATAAAACCATTTCTTTCTTTTTGTTACTTTAATCATTTGTTTCTCCCCCCTTTAACTCTAATTAATATATAATTATAAGCTTATATAGTTTATAGTTCTTTACTTCAGAAGTCAACTTAATAAAAGCTTTGCTTATTATTAAGTTTTTACTAAAACAAAAGGCTTCTCAATAATAAAATTGAAAAACCTTCTTTATAATTTAACTATACATTTTAATAACTTCTTTTATATCGTTACCACAACATTTTCCACTGGGATTATTTACAGCACAATTTGCACTTTTCATAGCTCCAGTTACTTTCATAACATCTTGTAATGTTTTAGCTCCTCCCATTACCGCCATAACTATATCTCCCTTTGTAACTTTGTCACAATAGCAAATATATTCAAACATCTTCTTTTCTTTAGGAGTTTTTACTTTTTTTCTATCTTCTTCATATGAGACTAACCTAGCCTCTTCAGTATTGTTTCCTCAGCAATCTGCTTCTGCAGCTTCTTTAGCTTTTTTTTCTGCTTCTGCTAAAATTCCTATTTTCAATGTATTTAATAATGCTCCTACTTTTTCTCCTAATAATTCTACTACTTCCTCTTGATCGGTCATATCCTGTAATCCAAAATCAAGAACTCTATCTGCTCCATGGGTAGGACAAACTATATCACACCCCATTTTTACTAATACATCTACTTTTTCTGGTAATGAATCCATTGGTTTTGGAGAATATCCCTCCATAGATAACCCTCTTTTTTCCATAATTTCTTTTCCTACTTTGTTAATTACTTCTGCTGGATTTGTTCCTGCTGAATAAATTTCAAAAGTTCCATCATTAAATTCATTTGCAAATCTTTCTGCTACTATTGATTTAAATGAATTTCCATTACATACAAATGCTATTTTCATCTTTCTATACTCCTCCTTTAGCCAAATCTAATTCCGAATCTAACTCTCTAAATTCACCCTTCATAGAATAAAGAGCAAAAATCATAGCTATAGTATCTGCTATTGGTACTGCTAACCATACTCCATTTAGCCCCATTAATTTTGGTAATATAAATAACAATGGAATAGTCAGGAAAAATACTCTAATAACTAATAACCTCTTATTTTTTTTCCCTTTTCCAACAGCTTGATAATAATTAAATGTTGAAAAATACAAGGAAGTTGAAAACATCAAAATTAAATTAAGCACTAATGCTGAACTCGTTAACTCAATTAATTGTACATCACTTACAAAGAAAGCTGCAACATATTTTGCTCCTCCTACAATTAATAAAGTTAAAACTATAACTATTAGAAGTACTATTTTTGTAGATAAAATATAAGTTTCCTTGACTCTATCAAAATTTTTAGCACCATAATTATATGATAATATCGGTTGTCTTCCTTGATTAAATCCTATAAAACTTATATTCATAAAGTTTCTCATGGTCATAACTATTCCTGCTGCTGCAATAGCTAGATCTCCACCATAGATATTTAAATTTTTATTCATTATAAAAATAGTTATTCCAGACAACAATTGATTATAAAAAGCTCCCATCCCAACATCTGTTATTCTTTTCATAATTTTTTTATTAGGTTTAATTTTATTTAAATCCAATTTTATTACTTTAGATTTATAAAGGTGAGCAATCATATAAAAACTTGGTATAACACTTGCTGCAGCTGTTCCTATGGCTGCTCCTATCATTCCCATATTCATATGAGCTATAAATATATAATCTAGTAATATATTTAATCCTGCTCCAAACAAATTAACCTTCATAGATAACATAGGATTTCCTTCTACTCTCAAAAATCCATTTAAAGATATAAATGAGATTTGAAACATAGCAAAAGGTAGTAAGTAGTAATTATAATCAAGAGCTTCTCCTATATTTCCTTTACTTGCTCCTAAGAAAGTCAGAATTTCTGGTAAAAATAATAGCGATACTATACTTAATAATCCTCCAATTACTATTATCCAAAATACTGTTGTTCCTAGTACTTTTTCTGCTCCATCTTTATCTTTTTCTCCTAATTTTATCCCTGCTGATGAGGCTCCTCCCATAGTAAATAACATTGAGATTCCCAAAATCAATATTGTTAATGGGAAAGTTATGGCTAAAGCACCTAATCCTTTTCCCCCAACATATTGACCTATAAAATATCTATCGGTAATATTATAAATCATAGTTATTAATATTCCAATTGTAGCAGGGACAGAAAATTTTATTAATAATGGCAATATTTTTTCTGTTCCTAATTTTTTTTGCATTTTTCACCTCTTTTTTATTTTTAATATAATTATATCACATTTAAAATAATAAAAAATGTAAAAGTGCACATAAAATAAATTTTATGTGCACTTTTATTATATATAAATCTAAATCAGCTTTTTTAATAGCGTGGAATAACTATAATCCTATATTTTTTAATTTTTTTTGAAAT
>QNYN01000009.1 GCA_003973585.1 Fusobacteriota bacterium
CAATTTGATTTAATATCTTCGATACTGATATTCGCTACTTTTTCTTGTGATTTATTTTGAGTTTTAGTTCCTACTTTGTCGGGATTATCAAAAGTTTGCTTTCTTTCTAATTCCTCTTTTAATCTTTTATTTTCTTCTTTTAGTCTTTTTTCTTCTTCATTATTAATTATAAAATTTTTATTGCTTTTATTATTTTGTTCTAGTCTTTCAACTTTTGTTATTTTATGAAGAATTACATATCCTAATAATCTTTTATCCTCTTCATACCTAAATTTCCCCATAACTTCAAAAATGTCCTCTATAATTTTTATAGATTTCATAGTATCAAAGGGTGATTTTTTTTCTATTATTAACTCTTTTAAATAATAAGCAAAACTTTTTAAAAATTCTTCTACATTGATAGAATCATTCCATAGATTATCTAAAAATAATATTCCCTCTGTAACATTGTTTTTGACAACTACATCTAAAAATTCTTCTAATTTTTTCTTTGAGATAACTCCTAAAACTCTTTCTGTATTTTCTAAAGTTATTTTTTCACCATAACAAGAAGAGATTAGCTTTTCAAAAATAGAGATAGCATCTCTCATACTTCCACCAGATTTTTCATAAACTAATTTTAAACTTTCATCATCTACCTCTACCTTTTCAGCTTTAGCTATCATTAAAAGGTGATTTTTAGATTCTTCAAAGGTTACTGGTTTAAAATCATACCTTTGACACCTTGATATAATTGTTTCTAAAATTTTATCTGGTTCAGTGGTAGCTAAAATAAACATTACATGTGATGGTGGTTCTTCTAATGTCTTTAGAAGGGCATTAAAAGCTTCTTTCGTTAACATATGTACTTCATCTATTATATATACTTTTTTTCTACCTTTAGCAGGTTGATAGTTTATTTTATCTTTTAATGATCTGATTTCATCTATTCCACGATTTGATGCTGCATCAATTTCAATTAAGTCTATAAACCTATTTTTACTTATATCTATACAATTTTCACAAGTATTACATGGTGTATCTGTTACCCCGTTAGTTATACAGTTTAAGCCCTTAGCTATTAATCTTGCTGTGGTAGTTTTCCCTACTCCTCTAGGCCCTGTAAATAAATATGCATGGGCCATTTTATTTTCTTTTAGAGAATTTTTTATAGTTTTTACTATATCTACTTCCCCTGCAAGTTCTTCAAAGGTACTTGGTCTATATTTTCTATAAAGTGTTATATGCATATAATCTCCCTAAACTCTAATCTAAATTATAGTTATTCATCTTTGTTCGTAGTGTATTTCTTGTTATTCCTAAAGTTTCTGCTGTTTCAACTTTTTTTCCATTGGCTATTTCTAAAACTTGTTTTATTAATTCTCGTTCTACTCTAGCTATTATATTTCCATAATAATCTTTTTTATTTAACCCTTGTAACATTTGGATTTCTCCTTCTACCCAGTCAGATAAAATCCAATCTTGTACATCTCCTCTTCTTTTTACAGTTTTATTCCCTATGATATTAGAAGGTAGATCTTCTAATAAAATACTTTTCCCTCTACATAGTGCCATTGCTGATTTAATTGCTGAATTTAATTCCCTTATATTTCCAGGCCAATCATATCTCATTATTTTTTTCATAGCTGGAGTGGATACTCCTTTTACTGACTTAGAAAATTCTTCGTTAGCTTCCTTTATAAAATGTTGAGTTAATAGTGGAATATCCTCTTTTCTTTCCCTTAAAGGAGGAATTTCTATTTCTAATATTTTTAGTCTAAGATACAGTTCTTCTATAAATTTACCATTCATTATATATTCTTCTAAATTTACACTAGTAGTAGCTATTATCCTAATATCGGTTTCTATCATTTTAGTTCCACCAATTCTAAAAAACACTTTTTCGTGTAATACTCCTAATAATTTAGCCTGTAAAGTTAAATCTAAAGATTCAATATTTCCTAAGTGTATTGTCCCACCATTTCCCTTTTCTAAAACTCCTATTTGCTCTACATGGGATTCTAATGAATCACCTTTTTCATATCCAAATAATTTTCTATCTAAAAATTCTTTTTGATAAGCAGTACAGTTTACCGATACAAAAGGTTTATCCTGTAAACAACTAAATCTATGAATAGATTTTGCTACTGCATGTTTTCCAGTTCCCTTTTCTCCACTTATAAGAACTGGTATTTTATTAGTTGCTACCTTTCCTATTTTTTTGTAAACTTCTACCATCTTAGGACTATTTCCTATTACTGCTCCTTTAGAATTTTTAGTTTTTTTCACATTTTCTGCCTTTAATTTTTTATCTTTTAGAGCTTTTTCAATTATTTCTATTACTTTTTTTCCTTCTACTGGCTTTAAAATATAATCATAAATCCCTAATTGGATAGCCCATGCAATTAAATCTAAAGTAGCACTTTCTCCTATAACTATAATAATTGCTTTACTCTGTCTAGTATAGATTTCTTCTATTACTGTTTTCATTGTATTTAACTCTTCTAATCCATCAATATCCATAATTATTAAATTATATTTCGTTTTATCAAGGCGTTTATCGAGAGTTTTATAACCATTTTCAAAGAAATAATCTCCATCTAAATTCTCCAAAAGAGAATCTTTTACTGATTTTTCTAAACTAATTCCTAATATATTCATCTATTCCCTACCTTTTAATTTAAATTGATATACTACCACAATACTTCCACTGATAGACATTCCGTTATTTATTAATTTCACATTCCAGCTACGAGCAACACTTTCTACTGCACGATCTATTACATCTACCCCTGTTTTTGTTATTTTTACCTTAAGCACTTTTCCACTTTCATCTACATCTAATATTATTTTTACATCAGCTGTTTGAGCATTTTTTTCTGCTTCTATTGGGTACTCAGGTTCTTTATTAGCAGGATCCCATACTACTGTTGATTCTCCATCTACTGATCCTACTTTTACCCCTGTTTTTGGACCTATGACACTGGGATTATCAGAAACAAAAAGATTATCCCACTGTGTATCTTCTATATTTTCTTCTGTATTGTCTACTACTATAGAATTTGAATCTATCTCTGTATCAATATCTAAAGCTTCTACTTCTTCTATATTTTTATTCACATCTAAATCATTCTCTTCTTCTACATTATTTAATTCAACTTCTTCTGTTGTAATCATTTCTTTATCCTCGATCTTTATAATATCAGGTTTTTCTTTAGGCCCTTTTTTAGGGATTTCTCGAGGTGAATCTTCTATTGCCATTAAATCTAATTCTTCAAATGATTGAGTTGTAGTTAATACCTTTTTTTTAGGTTTTTCCACTTCTTTTTTTGCTATTTCTTCTTTAGCTTCTTCCTTTTCTACTTTTTTTTCTTGATTTTCTTTACTTACTATTTCTTTTTTTTCTGGTGCACTTTCTATATCTTGATTTACAATTCCTATAGCTATGGTATTTACCTTAGGCTTTTTTATTTCTATCTTTGAAAATCCTGGAATTATATATAAAAAGATTATATGAAGGATAAGGACTCCTAAAAATATTTTATTGAAATAATTTTTTTCTACCTTTGTTTCATCTATTTTCACCTTATCACCTCCTAATCTAAGTTTTTAGTGTTTAGGTCTAGTGACCCTGCTCCTGCTTCTTTTGCTATATCTAACACTTCCATAAGAGATTGGTAATTAACACTTTTATCTGCACTTATTATTACATTTTTACTCTCACTTATTTTTAATTTTTCAGTTAATTCTGTTTTTAGTTCTGAGTGATTTACTTTTTTCATTTGATTTTCACCATTTAAATCTTTAACTATTAAATAAAGTTCTAAATCTTTAGTTATCTTTATTTCTAAAGTTTTTATCTGTATTTTAGTAGCT
>QNYN01000208.1 GCA_003973585.1 Fusobacteriota bacterium
AGCATTTTGTACCGCTGCGTCTGTGGTATAAGAACCTGGAACTTTTGCTGTACCACCTATTAACGTAATAACACCAGTTTCTTCATCTATAACATACTCAGAATTATTAACATCTTTATTGTCTGTAAGAAGCATTACAACTTCATCTTCTCCAGTTATGATATTTCTCTGAATAGTATAAATACTATCAACTAAAAATCTGTAATAATCAGATTCTTGACCATCAGTTTCAGATACTTCAATGCTTTTGTCAGTAAGCATATCCGTTAACGTATAACTTGCATCAGCATATACCAATTTAGTAGGTACTTTATGAGACAGCTTTGTGTAATCATCTTTTTTACAAGAACTGACAACCGAGATCACCAATGCAAGTAAAAAATATTTATATAAATTTTTCATAATCTATTTTTATTTAATATTAATAACCAGGGTTCTGATCAGCATTAGTAATTGCGTCGTTTGTATTTATTTCAAGTACAGGTATAGGCAACAACATTACTCTAGCTAAGTTATCTTCTGGATACTTAATAAAGAATGCATCCTTATTATGATGTACTCCTAAAGCAGATTCTCCGTTATGTACATCGATTATATTCTCTTTAAACCATGTAGAACCTTGACGTCTGTTTCTAAACCAATCTCCTCCTTCTCCTAAAAGCTCGTAGGTGTATTGGTGGTAAATCTCTTCTAGAGTTAAATTTGCAGGATCCAGTGGCTCTGGATGAACTCCATCTCCTCCTTCTGAATTTCTAGCTCTTTCAAGTACATCATTTATATGGTCTATCGGTGCTTTACCTCCAACATCTTCTCCTAAAAGGAATCCTATCTCTGCCATCATAAGTTTAAGCTCAGCATATCTATAGATAATCATATTCTGATTAGTTGACACTGATGTTTGTTCTAAATTCTTGATAGCATACTTATAAACTGATGGGAAAGTTTTTGGATTTCCTCCAATCTTTTTCTCAGGATATAATTGAATGTGTTGTTTTCCTTCAGGCTTACTGAAATCAGTGTAATTAGTTCTAAAAGTTGCGTAATATCTAGGATCTCCTCCATTTACTTCTATTATACCTTTATTATAACCTTCATGGTCCATATTAGCATTTATAAAAGCATCTACAACTTCAGGATTAATATTCATTCTAGCCCAACCAGCACGACCTGCGTAACTGTTTTTGATATTCCATAGTTTACCTTCGAATGGATTTTCTACATTGAACTGCATTTCAAAGATTGACTCTTTAGTATTTCCATTAGATTCTAACCATAGACTTCCATAATCTACTCCATCAATAGAATATTGTCCATTATCTGCCAACTCCGCTTGCTCTTTAGCTAACGCTAAAACATCTCCTTCCACAATTCCAAGATTCTTAAATACATCTTCCTGATTTAAAATATCATTATCTCTATTAGCAGTATATAATGTTAGATAAACCTTAGCAAGTAACATATGTACAGCTCCTACTCCTGGTCTTCCTAGAATCTGTACATGAGTAGCATTATACTCTTGTATAGCCTTATTAGCATCTTTAATTATCTGTGCATAAACATCAGTTCTTAACTCTCTTGGTGAATTAAGAGTACTTACATCTGCTGTATGTAATTTCAATGGAACTTTCCCCCAATATCTTACTAAGTTAAAGTAAGTGTATGATCTGATGAAATAGTTCTGAGCCAATTCAAAACGATCAGCAGCTGTTATCTCCTCTTCTGGTTTATTTTCCCATACATCAAGAATACTATTTACTCTATTTATTGTTGTATACATTCCATTCCATAAGTTTTCAACATTCTTTTGGTTTGGAGATAGGTTCAATGCAGAGATATTTCCTTGATCTGCAACACTACCAGAAGTAATCATTCCTGAATTTAAGTTTGCTACTGAGAAAAAATCATTAGCAAAGTATTTGCCAGATGCAAGTGAACCATAGACACCGTTAGTAGCTGTTTTTAATCCATCAGCTGTGTCAATTACCTTATAGTTATCGAAAGGAGGATCCTCCTTTAAACAAGAACTAAACAAGAAAACTGACGACATTAATAATATTATATATTTCTTTATCATGATTTCTGTATTTTGTTAAAATGTGATATTAGCTCCAAAAAGTATTGATCTTGTGTTTGGGAATCCACCCCAATCAACACCCATAATTGTACCATCATTAGTAAATGACACGTTTGCAGGATCATATCCAGTATATTTAGTAAATAATAATAAGTTAGTACCTGTTACATATAAACTAAGTGATTGAACTGCTTTCTTATTTTTAAATGGTACATCGTAATTAAGAGAAACCTTACTCAAACGTAGGAAACTACCATCTTCAATAATTCTGTCTGTAAACACTTCGTTTCTGTTGTCTCTTATTGCATAACCTAAACGAGGGTAAGCTGCATCTGTATTGCTTGGAGTCCAAGCATCGTAATAAGCTGCAGATATAACATTGAACGAACCTCCACTAGTTGTAGTTTGTCTTAAATGACCTCCATTAACTAAATCGTTTCCTTGTACTCCTGTAAACAACATTGATAAAGTAAAATTCTTATATGTCATACTAGTGTTAATACCATAAGTAAAATCAGGGTTTGGATTTCCAATGATTGTAACATCCTCTTGGTTTATAACTCCATCTCCATTTTGATCAACAAATTTCACATCTCCCGCTGCTTGTGGATGAGAAACGTTTAAGTTAGCCCATTGAGGTCCTTTTGCTGCCTCCTCATCTGTTTGGTAAATACCATCAGTTTCATATCCCCAGAACACTCCTACTTGTTGTCCTGTCATGAATACGTTTGCAGGCATTTTGAAATAACCTCCAGTAGATACGTTATTACCTAAATAGAAAGATTCCATTCTTTTCTCTCCATCAATATATACTTCAGACTCAGGAATACCTAGTTCAAGAACTTTATTTCTAATAAAAGAAATATTACCACCTAGAGACCATGAGAAATCATCTTTATCTATAATAATTCCTTGAACATCAAGATCAATACCTTTATTAGAAATAGATCCTCTATTTACAAAATAATTATCGAAACCATTTGATGTAGGAATCTGTAATAATTGAAGCAAATCAGTAGTTTCCTTGTAATAAGCATCAATTGTACCAGATAATCTACCTCCCCATAATCCGTAATCTACACCCACATTGTATTGAGTTGTTGTTTCCCACTTAAGGTTCTCATTAACTATATTAGCAGGAGCAGTACCGATTATCGTGTTATCAGAGTGACTTGAATAATTGTCATTTACGAAATTTGAATAAGTTTGATAAGGCTTAATAGATTGATTACCTGTTTGCCCCCAAGAAGCTCTAAGTTTTAAAGAACTAATTAAGTCAGAATCAGATAAGAAATCTTCTTGACTAATTCTCCATGCAGCAGATAAAGCTGGGAAATATCCAAACTGATTATCTCCTTTGAACTTTGAAGAACCGTCAGCTCTTATTGTTCCTGTAAATACATATTTATCATTGTAAGTATAAGTACCTCTTGCTAGTATAGAGAATAATTGTTCGTCTGATCTAAATTTAGAAAAAGGAGTTTTAACTAATTGTCCTAATTGAGGTGCTTCTCCTCTAAGGTGTTGCAATGGAAAATCGGAAACAGCATATCTACTATCTTGTCTTCTAACTCCGTCAACAACAACTCCAAATACTCCATTAAAATTATGTTTACCGAATTTTTGGTTATACATAATTAAGTTATCCATTACAAATGAAATCTTATTCAATTGAGAAATACCTAATTTACCGTTTTCTTGATTTCCTTGAGATGTAGTAATACCATACCAAACACTTCTATTCTTAGTCCAAATATTAG
>QNYN01000093.1 GCA_003973585.1 Fusobacteriota bacterium
TTTTAATAGAAAATTCTGATGGAGAAACAATAGAATTAATAAAAAAATATGGATTAAGAAATTCACAATTACTTACTATTGCTCCTACAGGCTCTATAGGGACTATGCTACAAATAAGTACAGGAATTGAGCCTAATTTTGCGTTTTCATATACTAGAAAAACAGAAAGTCTTCATGGGGAAGATGTATTTTATGAGGTTTTTGCTCCAATAGCAAAAGAGTATATGGAAAAAAACAATATAGAAAAATCTGAAGATTTACCTGATTTTTTTGTAACAGCACAAAATTTAGATCCTATTGAAAGATTAGAAATGCAGGGAGCATGGCAAAAAAGAATAGATGCAAGTATTTCATCGACTGTTAATTTAATTAATAAAACTACAGTAGAAGAAGTAGAAAATATCTATTTAAAAGCATGGGAATTGGGATTAAAAGGAGTTACAGTTTATAGAGCAGGATGTGCTAGAGAAGGAATCCTTACTGTAGAACCTAAAAAAGAAGAAATTGAGATTTTAGATATTGAAAGAGGAAAATTGAGAAATATTGCAGAAGATACTATTTATTATCCTAAAAATCTTAGAATTGGATGTGGAAAATTAAAAGTTATGATTGGATATTCACCAAGTGAAAATCAAATTCAAGATTTATATGTTATTAGAAGTGGATCAGGAGGGTGTGAAAAAAATATTCAAGCTGTAGCTATCTTCATGTCTGGAATGTTAAGATTAGGTGGAAATTTATTCATGTTGGAAAAATCCATTGAAGGAATAAGTGGATGTCCTGCTTTTGCTAGAGGAAATGCTAGTGGTAAAAGATTATCAAAGGGAGATACTTGCCCACTTGCTATATTAAATATTTTAAAAGAATTTGAAAAAGAAATGGGATTAAAAGATTATGAAAGAGCCCAAATTTTTATAAAAGCAAAGGAAGAGAAATTAATAGAAAAAGAGATAATTGATAAAGAAAAAGATAAAAATGTAGTAATATGTCCTGATTGTGGAGAGCCTTTAGAAGTTTCTGGTGGTTGTTATTCATGTAGAGCATGTGGATATTCAAAGTGTGACTAAACTAAAGATTGTAAATCTCTTTTATCTGTTGTAAAATATAAATAATTTTAGTGTAGGAGGAAGAGATTCAATGAAAATTTTAGTTATAAATGGTCCTAATATCAATATGTTAGGAGTGAGAGAAAAAACAATATATGGTGATTTATCATACCCTAAATTAATTAAGATGATAGAAGAAAAAGCTTCTCAATTGGGATTTGAAATAGAATGTTTTCAAAATAACATTGAAGGAGAAATAGTTAATAAAATTCAAAATGCTTATGGAAAATTTGATGGTATCATTATAAATCCAGCTGCATATACACATTATAGTATCGCTATATTAGATGCTATCAAAGCTGTTTCTATCCCAACTGTAGAAGTTCATATTAGTAACATTCATTCTAGGGAGGCTTTTAGACATAAATCAGTTACAGCTTCTGCTTGTATTGGACAAATTTCAGGATTTGGACCTTATGGATATATTATGGCATTAGATTATTTTGATAAAGTAGGTGTTTAAATGGAAAAGTTTACCATAAGAGTAGAAGTTATTTTTATAATTATTCTTATAGCTGTTCTTTCTGTTTTTACAATTTTTAAAATAAAAAGTAACTATCATTTATCACCTTTAACGGTTACAAATAAAAATCTTAATTTAATTAGAAAATCTATTGATGAATTTTATATAAAATACAATAGATTTCCTACAGAAGAAGAAATCAACAGTATAGATGAAGATTCATTGTTTACTTCAATATTAGAGAATAATCTTAAAAGTGGTTTTAGTATATCAAATGATTTTGAATTTCCTAAGACACCTTCATATATAAAAAAAGTAGATGGAATACCTGTTGAAATAGAAGAAAGTAACAATATAAAAATAGCTGATAAAATAGAAAATTTAGGTCTAGACAATAGTCTTTTTTCTTCTAATGGTGGATGGATATATTCCCCTTTAAATGGAGAAATTAGAGCTAATTTACAAACTTATGTAGCTAAAGATAAATTGAAAGATCCTAGCAGACCTAGCTGGGGAAGAAAAATAGATTGGTATTATAAATAGGAGGGGGATTTCCCTCCTATTTGTATATTTTTAATATTTTCTTTTTCAATTCATCAGGAATTTTATAATCATTTCTAGAGATATTTTTTATTGCGATAAATGGTTTGTGTTTATAATTTTTTTTAATTCTGTCCCTACCTTCTAATTCTTCTTCAATATCATTTGAAAATTCTATAAAATTACCAAATTTTGAATTTATCAAACTTTTTAAATGCTCATTATCACGCTGGATTTTTAATCTACTTTCATCATCTCTCCAAAGATGTTGATCTTTATCATAAATAGCCACATAAGGTATTTCATATTGATTTAAAAGTCGAATAAACTGAGGGATACTACTTTTACTTCCGCATTCAATTATAGAATATTCATATTTATAAACTCCTAATTTTTTAGCTAAATATGGAATTATTATTTTGTCTGTCTGCCCTTCTACCAAAATAACTTTTTTAGCAAAAAATAGTTCTCCACGATCTGGATTCATCCAATAGTTCATATTAAAGTTTTTTATTTCATCACCTTTGAATAATTCTTCTTTATGTTGTCTAACATGGGTTCCCTTTTCATCTCGGCGTACTAAACAAATAGATTTATAATCATTTAAATTAATAAATGAGCTAGAATGAGTTGTAACATATATTTGACCACCGTATCTAGTTATAGTACTCATGACAGCATGTAATTCCCTTTCTGCTTGGGGATGCAAGTATAGTTCTGGCTCTTCATACATTATTATGGTGTTACCTAATAAATTATACCTAGTACTTTTAGTGACAGATGCTATTTTTCTCATGATTCTAAACATAACTTCCCTTTGAAGTCCTCTACTAGCATATCTAGCTTCTAAATATTTCATTTCAACTTCTAATTTTTCAATTAATTTTTCTACATACCTTAATTTATTATTATTACTAAGAATCAATATTATTTTTTCATAAATATCTAAAATGACTTTATTAGAAGATGCAGAAAATGAAGGAATAAATATAATTTCAATATTTTCTTTTATATAATATTCTAGGTGCTTTGGTAAAGGAAAAAAGTCATTTTTCTTTTTATAAAAGAATTCTCTTTTATTTTTTGTCATTACTTTTTTAATAACTATCTCATCACTATTATTTTTTATTTCTTTAAAGGTATTTAGTTCATTTAACCTTAAATTATCAAAAGTTAAAATTAATTCTGTAGGCTGATTCATATCATAACTATGCTTGTTTTTAAAAGTTATTTTATCAAAAAATAATAATATAGCTGATAAAATATTAGATTTTCCATGGTTAGCTTGTCCTATAAATAATAAAAAGTTTTCAAACTCAATATAAGTTTTATCTATGGATTTCCAGTTTTTTATATTTAGACTCTTTATATACATCAATTTCCCCCTTTAATTTCTTCTACCTTAATCATAGTTTATATTGAAAATGTAGTTTTAGCAACTATTAAAAAAAACTCTTGCTTTTATAGGGGCTACCTTGTATAATGATTTTTGTAGATGCCTGAGTGATGGAATGGTAGACATAGGGGACTCAAAATCCCCCGGGAGCAATCCCTTAAGGGTTCAAGTCCCTTCTCAGGTACCAATTATATAATTATAAGACAACTTTTATTTAAGGTTGTCTTTTTTTGTATATAATTTATTTTTCATAGGGAATAACTCTTT
>QNYN01000095.1 GCA_003973585.1 Fusobacteriota bacterium
TATTCCAATAATATCATCTTTTTCTGCTTTACTCATTAAATAATTTATTTTCAAAATACATCTCCTTGTTTTTATAGTGTTCTATTAAATATAAAAAATTAATCTAATATTTTTAATTCTTTAGAAGTTTTATTTAATATTTCATATCCATCTTTTTTTACAACTATATCATCTTCTATTCTTACTCCTCCAAATCCATCAATATAGATTCCAGGCTCAATAGTTATTACCATATTTTCTTCTAATACAAACTCTTCACCTTTTCCAGATACATTTGGTAATTCATGAATTTCTAACCCTATTCCATGTCCTAATCCATGCCCAAAATTTTCTCCATAACCTTTAGAGGTGATATAATCTCTAGCTATTTTATCTAATTCCCTTGTTGTTATCCCTGCTTTTACTGATTTTATAGCTAATAATTGAGCTTCTAATACAGTATTATAGATTTCTAAATGTTTTTCAGATGGAGTTTTTCCTAAATATACAGTTCTAGTTATATCTGAAGCATATCCATTATAGAAACATCCAAAATCAAATTTTACAAAACCTTCTAATTCTAACTTTTTATTACTTGCAACTCCATGGGGCATAGCTGATCTATAATTAGAAGCTAAAATTGTTTCAAATGATGGACCTTCTGCTCCTAATTTTTTCATTTGATATTCTAACTCATTTTTTATATCTATTTCTACTGCACCTTCTTTTATTAAAGGTATAATTTTAGCAAAAGCAAGATCTGCTATCTCTGCTGCTTTTTTTATATTTTCTATTTCTTTTTCAGTTTTTACCATTCTAATCCTTGTAAAACTATCTCCTAAAGATACAAACTCTACTCCTTTGAATTTTTCTATATATCTATTATAAGTTGATAAAGTTACATTTCGATCTTCAATTCCTAATTTAACTACTTTTTCATCTTTTAAAATTTCTGCAATTTCATCTTCTGCAGGTCTTTGTATTTTTACTATTTCAAAACCATTAGGTTTTACCTCTTCATTTGCTTGAGCCACATATCTAAAATCTACAAAAAAATATCTTCCTTTTTTAGTTACCAATGCAATTCCTGTACTACCTGTAAACCCAGTAAAATATCTTAAGTTTATTAAATCTGTTATTAATATTCCATCTAACTCTTTTTCTTTCATAAGTTTTTCTAATTTCATTTCTAAACCTCCTATTTTCTATTCCTAATTATAATACTACATCATATGGGGATTTATAGCAAAAAAAATCGGAATTTAATTCCGATTTTTTAAAATTATTTTACTCTTCCCAAGCTTGAGCTCTTGTTACAGCTTTTTTCCATCCTTTGTATGATTTTACTCTTGTCTCTTCATCTAAATTAGGTCTATATTCTCTATCAATTGCCCATCTTTCAGTTATTTCTTTTTTATCATCCCAGAATCCAACTGCTAATCCTGCTAAATATGCAGCTCCTAAAGCTGTTGTTTCAGTTATCTTTGGTCTAAGTACTTTTGTATCTAATATATCAGATTGAAATTGCATTAAGAAATTATTAGCTACTGCTCCACCATCTACTTTTAAAGCAGCTAATTTTATTCCTGAATCTTCTTGCATTGCTTCGATTAAATCTTTACTTTGATATGCTATAGACTCTAATGTTGCTCTTATAATATGATTTCTATTTGCACCACGAGTAAGACCTACAATACATCCTCTAGCATACATATCCCAATAAGGTGATCCTAATCCTACAAATGCTGGTACTACATATACTCCGTTACTATCCTCTACTTTTTGTGCAAAGTACTCTGAATCTGCTGCATCTTTAAGAAGTCCCATTTCATCTCTTAACCATTGAATAGAAGCTCCTCCTACGAATACACTTCCTTCTAATGCATATTCAACTTTTCCATCTATCCCTATAGCAATAGTAGTTAATAATCCATTTTTTGATTCTACCATTTTTTCCCCAGTATTCATCAATAAGAAACATCCTGTTCCATAAGTGTTTTTAGCTTCTCCAGGGTTAAAACAAGCCTGTCCAAATAAAGCAGATTGTTGATCTCCAGCTATTCCTGCAATAGGAATTCTAAATCCACCTTTACCACCTAAGTTAGCATATCCATAAACTTCACTAGAATTTTTTACTTCTGGTAACATTGATTTTGGAACATCTAATATTTCTAATAATTTTTCATCCCATTCTAATGTTTTGATATTAAATAACATAGTTCTTGACGCATTTGTATAATCTGTTACATGAACTTTTCCATTTGTTAATTTCCAAACTAACCAAGTATCAACAGTTCCAAATAATAACTCTCCTTTTTCTGCTTTTTCCCTAGCACCTTCAATATTATCTAAAATCCATTTTACTTTAGTTCCACTAAAATAAGCATCTACAACTAATCCTGTATTTTTTCTTATATATTCTTCATGTCCTTCTTCTTTAAGTTGGTCACATATAGAAGCAGTTCTTCTACATTGCCAAACTATTGCATTGTATATAGGATTTCCAGTTTTTTTGTCCCATACTACAGTTGTTTCTCTTTGATTTGTGATACCAATACTTGCAACTTCTTCTGGCTTAACACCTGTCTTAGCTAAAACTTCTGTTAATACAGAACTTTGAGTTGCCCAAATTTCCATAGGATCATGTTCTACCCAACCTGTTTCTGGATAAATTTGAGTAAATTCTCTTTGTGACATTCCCACTGTATATCCATTTTTATCAAAAATAATCGCTCTTGAACTAGTTGTTCCTTGATCCAAAGCTATAACATATTTCTTTTCCATTGCTAATCCTCCTCTAGTTATTACAATAAAATTAGTTGTTAAATACTCCTACTTCCTCTTCTTCTCTTTCGCAAACACCTGTTTCTTCATCACAGTTCATTCCAGGTAAGTTATTTGCTATTACTTTATCATATATATAGGCTCCTACTTGTGCTCCTACAATTGGTCCTAAAATAGGTACCCAGAAATAAGGATTTGATAAACCACCAGTATAAGCTACTTTTCCCCATCCTGCTAAATATGCAAAAGTTTTAGGTCCAAAATCTCTTGCTGGGTTCATTGCAAAACCTGTAAGTGGTCCTAATGACGCTCCTATAACTGCTATTACTATACCTACAAGAAGTGCAGATGTATGTCCTTTAGGTCCACCATTTTGATCGTCTCCTACTGCTAAAATAGTCATCATAAGTATTGCAGTAATTACTAATTCTACTATAAATGCTTGGAAATTATCAATATGAGGATTAGGGTATGTAGAAAATATTCCTGCTGTTGATAAGCTCTCTACACTTCCTCTTACAATTCCATGAGTTTTATCATAAGCTATAAATAGTTGTTTATAAAGAAAATAAACTAATCCTGCTGATGAAAATGCTCCTAATACTTGTGAAACTATAAAAGGTATTACTTTAGATTTTTCAAACCCTCTTCTTGTCATAAGTGCTAATGTTACTGCTGGATTTAAATGTGCTCCTGAAACTCCTGCTGTTACATAGATAGCCATTGCAACTCCTAGTCCCCAAACAATACTAATTTCCCATTGTCCCATATCAACACCTGCAAGTACAAGAGCTGCTACACAACCTACACCAAAAAAAATCAATATTCCCGATATTATCCCCGATGATATTCGCAACAAAGTAAAACTTGGGGTGGGGGTATTGATTTGGAAACTAGAGAAATTGACTATAATTCATTTGTAAATATTCGTCCCAGAGATAATAATACAAAAAATGATATTCAGAGTGAGAAAATAAAAGCTCAATATAAAGAATTAACAGAATATTTT
>QNYN01000090.1 GCA_003973585.1 Fusobacteriota bacterium
TGGTGATCTTTATTATCCTTAAGTTAGGAGAATTAAATTTTTTTTAGCTTAGCTACTAAGCTCTTTTTTTCATGCATTTTTTTAACTACCTATTAAAAAATCAATCTCAAATTTTAATATCTAACTTTTAAATGTAAATTTCTTTAAAAATCAACTTTTATAATTTCCTAGACAATAAAAAAGATGGCGACTTCAAGTAATAAAATTACTTTATAAGTCGCCATCTTAATTATAGAATATATTTATTTTATCTTACTTCTTTTAATTTGTTCGCCATAGCAGTTGCAATAGCTTCTAATTTTGTATAATCTTCTGGTTTAGGAGTTCCTTTTACTTCTACAGAATCTGCAATAACTTCTACTCCTTTAAGTGAGTCAGCAAAAGCTTGAATTCCTTTTACTCCTCCTCCACTCCACATCATATTTCCAAATATTCCTAAAAATCTATTCTTTAATCCATAATTTTGTAATTTAGATAAAATTGGTTGAACTTTTGGATATACAGCATTATTATGAGAACAAGAACCTATAATTAACCCTTGGTATTTCCAAATATCACTAATTATATATGAATGATCTGTTTTTGATGCGTCATACATTTTAATATCTACAATTCCTTCTTTTGAAAGTTGTCTAGCTATAGCATTTGCCATTTTCTCTGTATTTCCATACATAGAACCATAAACTATTACTACTCCCTCTGCTTGAGGTTCCATTTTTGACCAAGCATCATAACGGTTTAATACTCTAGAAATTTCTGTTCTCCAAATTGGTCCATGACTTGGTGCTATACATTTTATATCTAATCCACCTAATTTTTTTATAGCATTTTGAGTTGGAACTCCATATTTTCCTACTATATTAGCATAATATCTTCTCATTTCATCTTCATAAAAATCAAGATTTAATTGATCATCAAAAATTCCACCATCTAATGATCCAAAACTTCCAAATGCATCATTTGAAAATAAAGTTCCTGTAGTTATCTCATAAGTAACCATCGATTCTGGCCAATGAACCATTGGAACCATAGCAAATGTAAGGGTATGTTTTCCTAATTCTAAAGTATCCCCTTCTTTTATAACTTTTCTATTATTTTGACATCTTTCTTTTGTACAATCAAAAAATGCATCTAACATTGGGAAAGTTTTTGCATTTCCTACTAATATAATATCAGGATATACTCTAATAATATCTTTTATGGCTCCAACATGATCTGGCTCCATATGATTTATTATTAAATAATCTATTTTTCTTCCTTCTAATACACCTTCTACTTTTTCAATGAAGTTTTCTCCTGTTCCTACTTCTACTGTATCTATCAGTGCTACCTTCTCATCTAAAATAAGATAAGAATTATAAGCTACCCCTTTATCTAAAGGTAAATAATTTTCAAACCTCTGAGTTTTTCTATCATTAACCCCTACCCAAAAAATATCCTCTGTGATATTTCCAATATCGTGCATTTTATACCTCCTAATATTCTTAAATCCAGAAATAATTCTAATTTTTTAAGTTTTATTTCCTTTTAAGACTCTTTTTATTACTTATAGTTTATCAAAAAATCACCCCTCAAACAAGGTATAAAAAAACTTTATTTCTGCCCAGTAATTTATGCTATAATAAAATTGTTAAAATATTATATTTTTGGAGGTAATTATTTATGGATCCAATATTTTTTACTATTGGAAGTTTTGAAGTTCATTATTATGGTTTAATGTATGCTATTGCATTTTTACTTGGTATAGAACTAGTTAAAATAGAAGGAAAAAGAAAGGGCTTTGATCCTGTTCTTATGGAAAATTTTGCTTTTGTAGCTATGATTTCTGGATTAATAGGTGGAAGATTATACTATGTATTATTTAATTCATCTTATTACTTTAGTCATCCTGGAGATATTGTAGCTGTTTGGAAAGGTGGAATGGCTATCCACGGTGGTATCTTAGGTGGAATTATAGGTACATATTTATTTGCAAAAAAACATAAAATTTCAATGTGGACTTTAGGAGATATTGCAGCTGCTCCTTTTATATTAGGACAAGCTATTGGAAGAATTGGTAACTTTGCAAATGGAGAAGTTCATGGTGTTCCTACTTTTACACCTTTTAATATTATATTTTCTATAAAACCTAAATTTGTAGAATGGTATGATATGTATAATAATCTTAGTTTAACAGCTCAGATGAAATTTCAAGAATTAGTTCCTTGGGGACTGGTATTTCCAAATTCCTCTCCTGCAGGAAGTGAATTTCCAGGATTACCACTTCATCCAGCTATGCTATATGAAATGATTCTTAACTTTATTGCTTTTTTATCTATCTGGTTTTATTTTAGACATAAAAACTATAAACCTGGAGTAGTTTGGTTTATCTATATTATTGAATATAGTGTAATTCGAACTTTTGTAAGTTTCTTTAGAAGTGAAGACTTAATGTTCTATGGATTCCGTGCTCCTCATGTTATTAGTGTAATATTAGTTATTTGGTCTGTACTTATGATTAAATATTTCAATAGAAAGAAAAATTAATAATAAAATAAAAAACTTCTACAAACCTAATTTTACTTAGATCTGTAGAAGTTTTTTTAATCTCTTCTATATCTTTTACTTATATCATTTATATATTTAGATAAATCATCAGTTAATTCATCACCTTTTAATCTCCATTTCCAGTTTTGTCCTATAGTTGAAGGTGTATTCATCCTTGCTCTATTATCTAATCCTAAAAAATCTTGGATAGGAGCTATTGCAATATTAGCTCTTGATTTCCATATTCCTTCTACCATAGCCATATGGATATTTTGTTCTGTAACTTCTCCCCATCCTAAATAATCTCTCAAATAATTAGAAGCATATTCTCGTTGCCACTGATCTATATTATTATACCATCCTACCACAGTTTCATTATCGTGAGTTCCTGTGTAGGCAACTGTATTTTCAGTATAATTTTTAGGAAGTGATGGATCTCTTTCATCTCCACCAAAACCAAATTCTTCAATTTTCATTCCAGGAAATCCACTATCATAAAGTAATTTTTCTACATCTTTAGTTAAAAAACCTAAATCTTCAGCAATAATTGGTAATTCACCTAATTCTTCTTTTATTGCTTTAAATAATGCCATTCCAGGGCCTTTAACCCATCTTCCTTTTCTTGCATTTTTTGCTCCACCAGGAATTTCCCAATAAGATTCAAATCCTCTAAAATGATCTATTCTCACAATATCATAAATCTCAAAAGCTGCTTTCATCCTTTCGATCCACCAAGAATATTTTTTTCTTCTATTTACTTTCCAGTTATATAAAGGATTCCCCCATAATTGTCCATCTTTACTAAAATCATCTGGTGGACATCCTGCTACTACTTTCATATTTTTATTTTCATCAAATAAAAATAATTCTGTTTTTAACCACGCATCGGAACTATCTCCTGATATAAAAATTGGAAGATCTCCTATTATTTTAATTCCTTTTTCATTGGCATATTTTTTTAACCTTTCCCATTGATCAAAAAATAAATATTGAATATAAATATAATAATCAATTTCTTCTTTTAATTGTTCCTTTAAAGATCTCACAGTTTTTATATAAGCTAGTTTTTCTTTCTTTTCCCATTCTGTCCAGCTAACACCATTATTTTTATCTTTGATAGCCATAAAAGTTGCATAATCTTCTAACCAATAACTATTTTTTTCTTTAAATTTTTCTATTTCCTCTGTGTAATTTTTCCCTTCATTTAAAAATGCTTTTTTTAAAAGAGGTAATTTATTTATATAT
>QNYN01000124.1 GCA_003973585.1 Fusobacteriota bacterium
GCATACGAATTTATAAGAAAACAAATAAAAAAAGGTAGACAAGCATATATTGTGGCACCTCTTATAGAAGAAAGTGAAAAATTAGCAGTGAAATCTGCTACTGAACTCTTTGATGAAATGACTGAAAAATTTAGTGAATTTAATATAGGTCTTCTTCATGGAAAAATGAAAAATAGTGAAAAAGAAGAAATTATGTCAAAATTCAAAAAAAATGAAATACAAATCTTAGTTTCCACAACAGTAATAGAAGTAGGAGTAAATGTTCCTAATGCCACTATTATGATGATTACAAATGCTAATAGGTTTGGACTAGCAGGACTACATCAATTGAGAGGTCGTGTAGGTAGGGGAACTCATAAATCATATTGTTTTTTAGTTGCTAAAACAGATAATGATATTTCGAGATCTAGACTAAAAGTAATGGAATCCACAACAGATGGATTTTTAATTGCTGAAGAAGATTTAAGGTTACGAAAACCTGGAGAAATTTTTGGAACTCGTCAAAGTGGAATATCCGATTTAAAGTTTGTAGACATAGTTCATGATGTAAAACTTATAAAATTAGTAAGGGATATATCTATTGATTATTTAAGGGAAAATAATGGTGAAATAAATGAAAAACCCCTTAGAGTTGATATTGTAGAAAAATTTAAGGTAAATGAAATAAAATAAAAATAAGGTGATTTAAGTGAGCATATTACGATTAAATATGGAGGATTATAAAAATATTTGGGTAACAAGTGACATTCACGGTTATCACCAGGTATTTTTAAATTTATTACAAAAAATGGATTTAAAATCCGATGATTTACTTATTATAAATGGTGATTCTTGTGATAGAGGAGCTCAAAGTTTTGAAATGTATGAAACTATTAAAAAGTTGATTAAAAAAGGATTTAATATTGTCCATATTTTTGGAAATCATGAAGACTTAATGGTAAAGGCAGTTGAAAAAGGAGAACTATATAGGTGGTATAGAAATGGTGGTTGGGAGACTATAAAATCATATAATAAAAATTATAAAGCCTTTAGAGAACACCTTGAATATATTAAAAAAATGCCAATTGCAGTTGATTTAGGTAAGTTTTTTATAGTTCACGGGGGAATCGAACCAGATAAAACAATTGAGGAGCAAGATAACTTTCAAATGACTTGGATAAGGGAAAAATTTATAAAAAACCCTCTTCTAAAAACTGATAAAATAATTGTTTATGGGCATACTCCTAATTTAGATGGCAAAATTCATTTTGTAGATCCTCAAAAAATATCTATTGATACAGGGAGTTATGATACAGGAGTTGTAGGAGCAATAGAATTAAAATCTATGAAAATTATATATGAAAGTACAGATCATTTAAATCTTTATGTAAATCAGTACCATAAGTAAATATAATTTTTCATAAATTTTATTATAATCATCTCAATAATACAAATAAAAAAGGAAACCATAGAAAAAGATAGAATAATTTATTGAGAAAAAAATTAGGATATCATGGAGGAACTAAAATGAAAAAATTATATCTTTTGATATTTATAATATCTACAGTTAATATAATGGGAAAAGATACAGATATGATAGAATTTAGAAGTGGCATAAACATGGGTGGACACTATAATAGAATACAAAATGAAACTTTTACTAGTAGTAAAGATCCTCAAGGAATTGGCTATGAGTTTGTTGTTGAATTAGTTCATGAACCTATTCAAAATTTAATCACTGGATTAGGTACTGGATATCAAAGAAGTGGAAAAATGAAAATTGAAGGTGGAGATAACTATGGAATTATAGATACAATTCCTGTATATGCAACTTTTAAGTATAGATTTAACAGTGAAGGAGTTTATAGACCATATTTAAAAATAAATATTGGAGCATCTATTCCATACACAAGATCGGATTTAGAAAGAAGTGGTGTAGAAGCTGAAACAGGATTTTATTGGGCAGCAGGTGGAGGAATAGAATATAAAAATTTCATAACGGAACTTTCTTATCAGTGGAATAGAAATAAATACGATGGTGATTACAGTGGAAAAATAGATTTTTCTAGGATAACTTTTGGAATTGGATATAGACTAGGAATTTAAATAATAATATATAGAAAAAAGCTACTCATATTTAATTTATAAGTAGCTTTTATTTTTTTACTTATTCTTTTTTCTAAAAGGAAGGTACATAGAACCAAAGAAAACAAACATTATAATTTCTAAAGATATTATATAATAAGGCCAAGGACCTAGATAATCCATTGGACTAGAAATCGGTTTAAATCTTAAGAACATATAATTTGAATTTAATAAATAATTCAACGGAAATAACACTGCCATAATTAAATTTAGATAAAGTAATGCTTTTTTTAAACTATTAAATGTAATTGTAAATTTAAAATATTTAAATCCATAAAAAACAGAAAAATAAATAAAATAATGAGTTACAAAGAAACTAATGCTAGAATAATCTGGAAATGCTACTCTAATATCTGGAGTTAATATGGCAAAGACAGCTCCTATACACCAAAAATATACTAAGTTAAATAGTTTTTGAGATTTAAATATCATCATAAGTGCTGCTAAAATTAATGTATAATTACACATATTAAAAGGTAAAAGGTCATTAATTGGCTCATTAAATACTATTCCTCTATAAACTAATTCTAGAAATTTTTCTATTAAAATAAAATAACCTGAAACTTTTGCATATTTTTCTATTTTATTTTTATCAAAGTTTAAAATTTGAGGTAGGAAAAGAAAGAAAACTGCTAATCCTCCATATCCAAAAATATAAATAAAATGTTCTGTACTAAACAGTGTAAATTCCCTCATAACAATACCCTCCTATTTATGAAATCCTAAATCAGAAGGATTTATATCACCAGAAACATGGGAAATAGATCCACCTAATTTTTCAAATTCTTTTCTCAACTTAGCTACCTTTTTCGCTAATTCTAAAGTATCACTGCTAACATTATCAGCTTTTATACGACCCCTTGACCAATATTCAATGACTAATTGACTATCACCGTAGATATTCTTTTGACCTTCTTTGAGAGCAATATTTAGAGCAATATAACATCCTAAAAGTTCACCAAAATTATTAGTACTACCTGGTTTTGTAAGATAATTTCCAAATTCATTGATTTTATCCTTTGGTAAAAAATGATCTAAGATAGAATTACCAAATTTATCTGTTACTCGAACTTCTGTACCTATCCCACGACCTGTTCCTGCATCAAAGTAAATTCCTGAAGGTAAATTTTCTTGAACCATTTTTTTAGTTTCATAGACACCTCCATTATTTATCCAATTTTGTGCTTCTACTTTAGTTTTAAATGATTTATATCTGACACCTCCACCTCGTGTCAAAATTTTACATTCATCCCAATCATTGGTAATAACTCCTTTTTTAGACTGTGTAAAATAACATGCATAAAATTTATCTAATTTTTTTTCATAATTTCCACCTGCATTTAACCATTTTTCAGCTTCTGCCTTTGTAGGAAATCCTTTATACCTTGCCTTTTTTCCTTTAACTTTTTTTTGACATTCAGGCCAAGAAGTGAGTATCCCTGATTCATTTATATTTTCTATTACATATGCGTAAAATTTATTTTTAGCCAATGATTTCTCCTTTTTTTATCATTATTTAAATATCAATATAAATAATATTTAAGTTTAATTTATTTAAACTCCCTTTATTATACTCTAAAATACATAAAATTTAAAATTTTATAAGAACTTTTTTTAAT
>QNYN01000078.1 GCA_003973585.1 Fusobacteriota bacterium
ATATATCTATACATTAAATTATCCTGTCCAAGAGGAAGACCTTTGTAATTTAGAAATGAGATCTATTTTTGATAAAAATCCTATAAATAAAATTATAATGTCTAATATAGATTTTAATCCCTCAGACAGTGCTTTTATAAAGGGACAACTAACCCCCCTTTATGAAACTGATACCTTTGAAGAAATTTTAAAAAAATTAGATGAAGATAAATTAAAATTAGAAGAATTTCGTATAGAACTTATTAATGAATTAGATACTGGTATAGGTTACCACGAAAGATTACCTTACTTTAATCAAATAGGAGAACGAATAGAAGGAATTCCAAATGTTAAAAATCCTAAAATACGATTAGGACTAGGAAAATTAAATGATAGATGGATTTTTGGATTTTATAAAAAAAATGATGCTCTTTGGATGGCTCATACAAATAAACCTTGTAGTTATTCAAATTCTTTAAGTGTTAGAGTAGCAAGATCCCTTATTAATATTGCTACAAATGGAGATAAGACAAAAACTATTATTGATCCTTGCTGTGGTGTAGGGACTACTATTGTAGAAGGGCTTTCAATGGGATATGATATTTGCGGTACAGATATTAGCCCTAAAAATGCTAGTAACGCTAGAAAAAATTTAGAATTTTTTAATTTAGAACCTCGAGCAAAATACCAAGATATGACTACTATACAAGAAAAATATGACGCTTCTATAATCGATATCCCTTATGGTTTATTTAGCCATATAACAAGAGAACAACAGCAAAATATAATAACAAAGGCAAAAAAGATCTCTAAAAAATTGGTTCTTATTACCTTTGAAGATTTAGACTATATGGTTAATAATGCAAATTTTAAAATAATTGATAGGTGTGTTGTTCCTAAAGGGAAATTTAAAAGATATATTTTAGTTTGTCAATAGAGTAAAAATAGGGTAACTTAAGTAGTATTATTTACTTAAATCACCCTATTTTTTATTTATAATATCTTATAACTTTAAAATTTACTATGGTATTATTATTTAATCTATCTTTTCCAGACTCAGTTTTTACAACTTCTAATTTACAATTTTTTCTGACTTTTTCATGAGCTTCTAATTTTATTGGATTTTCTATATTAGGAATCCTTTCAACTTCTGTTGCATAAATATTAGAAATAAGGTCAAATAAATTTTGATTTTCTATAAAATGATTATAAAGCATTGCACCACCAATTATAGAAATCTTATTTTTTTTAGACTCACTTTTTATATAATTTTCGATTTCATCTATACCTATAAAAGTTAAATTTTCAATATATTTTTTACCTAATATTTTCTTTGCATCTGTCTCATTTTTTATTTTATTAGAAACAATCACATGTTTTCTCTTTGGTAATCCACCAGTAGGCAAAGAAATAAATGTATTTCTTCCCATAATCATAGTGCTACCTAAAGTCATCTCTTTAAAAAATTTTAAATCTTCACTAATACTAAAAACTAAATTATTAGTATCTTTATCTCCTATAATATTTTCTTTATATGAGATAGAATAAATCATATTTATCATTAAAATCCTCCTTATATGGCTATTTCAATTTTATTTGATTTTGATTTAGGTTCGTATCCTACTAATTCAAAATCTTCAATTTTAAAATCAAAAAAATTCTCAACTTTATTCTTTATAATTAATTTAGGCTGATCAGATTCTGTATCAAATTTTTCCCCTATACTAATTAATTCTTTTACATAATCAATGTGTCTGTCATAAATATGGTGATTAACTGTCAAATGAACAAATTCTCCTACTTCTAAACCTGATATATGAGCTAACATATAGACTAATGTTGCATATTGAATTTCATTGTATCCACCTGGTCCTGAAGCTGCCAGAAAATCCCCTGACCTTTGGTCTAAAATAGCATTTAGCTTTCCACCAATTACAGAAAAAGTAATAGTATGAGCACAAGGAACTAACCCCATATCTTTCATATCTTCATTACTCCAAATAGTAACAACCATCCTTCTGTCTCCAGGTTTATTCTTAAGCAAATAAATAAGTCTTTCTACCTGTGTCATCCTTCCTTCTGGAAAATCAAATTTTTTGGCTAGTTGATATCCATAAGCTTTTCCTATACTTCCATTTTCATCAGCCCACGAGTCCCATATTTTTAATGGTAAATCTTTTATATTATTAGAATTTTTAACCCAAATCCAAATTAACTCTTGAATTGCACCCTTCCAATATTGTCGTCTTAATGTGGTAATAGGTAGCCCCTTTGAAAGGTCGTATCTAGTAACCGTAGAAAAAATGGCTTTTGTAGATGCAACAGAACCATCACTCCATTTTGCTCTAAGTCCCTTATCATCTCTATTAGATATTCCATTTTTAACTATTTCTTTTGCAATTCTCAAAAATTCTTTATCTGTATAATTCATAATTAATATTCCCCCTTTAAGCTCATACTTATTAATTTATTATGTATATAGTAACATATGTAAATCTTATTATACAAAAAATAATAATAAATTGTGATATAATTATTAAATATAGAAAATTAGTTACAAATGGAGGAATAAAATGGGAAATAAATGTTGTTACGACTTTTTTATGGATCCTGTAGAAGCTAAATTTTTACATACCCTTAGAAAAGATCTTCTATCTAAAGCAAGTGGAAAAATATTAGAAATAGGTTCAGGTACAGGAGTTAATTTTCAATATTACAATGATAATGAAGTTGTTGCTATTGAGCCTGATGATAAATTAAGAAAAGAATCATTTAAAAAAGCAGAAGGTAAAAATATAAAAATAATTTCAGGAGATGCTGAAAATTTAGAATTTCAAGATAATGAATTTGATACTGTAGTAGTTACTTTGGTTTTATGTACAATTCCAGATTACAAAAAATCTCTTTTAGAGATAAAAAGAGTTTGTAAACCTGGTGGGAAAATACTTGTATTAGAGCATATTCGACATGAAAACAAAGCTTTAGCCTTTATTCAAGATGTTTTAACACCAATATGGAAAAAAATAGCCCTAGGATGCCATCTTAATAGACCTACAGTAGAAGTTATCGAAAAATACAATTTTCAAATTGAAAAAAAGGATTACTATATTGGAAATAATTTTGTAGTTTTAGAAATTATAAATAATAAATAAATTTAACTAAAATGACTATTATATATATATGTATCAAGATTTTAATTTTTATATGATAAAATATTATTATTTCTTAATAATTTTAAAATGGAGGAAAGATGCAAAGAAATAAAATAATTCTTCATTATGATATGGATGCATTTTATGCTTCTGTTGAAATTAGGGATAATCCTAGACTTTGTAAAAAACCTGTTATTGTAGGAACTAGTGTTATTACAACTTGTAACTATGAAGCTAGAAAATATGGCCTTCATTCTGCTATGAGTGTAGCTAAAGCAAAAGTTTTATGCCCTCATGGTGTATATCTAAGAGTTAATATGGAAAAATATCAAGAAGTTTCAAAGCAAATCAAACAATTAATCCTTAGACTCACTGATAAAGTGGAATTTATCGCTTCTGATGAAGGATTTATCGATATTACTGATATAGTAAAAAATTATTCCTCTTTAGAAAAATTTGCCATTAGATTTCAAAAAGGAATTTATAATAATGTCAAATTAACATGTTCTGTTGGGATAGGTTATAATAAATTAAGTGCTAAATTAGCAAGTGAAGCTAAAAAACCAGGTGGAATTACTATAATAAAAAATCAATATGAATATGCAGA
>QNYN01000194.1 GCA_003973585.1 Fusobacteriota bacterium
TTTGATTCTAATCCAAAGTTTACCCTGCTAATGGGTGATGTATTAGAGCAAAATTTTCAAGAAAAAGTAGGAGAACCAGTAAAAGTAGTAGCAAATATTCCATATTATATAACATCTCCAATTATACATAAATTAATAGAAAATAGAAATATAATTAATGAAATTTATATAATGGTGCAAAAAGAAGTTGCAGAAAGAATTTGTGCAAAAGAGGGGAAAGAGAGAAGTGTACTTACTTTATCGGTAGAATATTATGGTGAAGCAGAATATTTATTTACAATACCAAAGGAAGATTTTGTACCAATTCCTAAAATAGATTCAGCATTTATGTCTATAAAACTTCGTAAAGATAATAAATATGAAAAATTAGTGTCTGAAAAAGTATTTTTTAAATATGTAAAAGCTGCTTTTGCAACAAAAAGAAAAAATATCTTAAATAATTTATCTAAATTAGGATTTACAAAGGCTGAATTAAAAGAGAAATTATCTACTATAGGAATAGAAGGTAATAGAAGGGCTGAGTCAATTAGTATAGATGAATATATAGAGCTTATTAGAGTTTTAGAAGAAAAATAATAATTATGAAAATTTAGAAAAAAAGAGAATTTCTAAATATATTATTATTTGAGGAGTTGAAAAAAATGATGAAAAGTTATGAATTTTTTATTCAGACTGAAAGAAAGCATATAGATTTTATAAATAAAGTTATAGAAGCCTATGAAGGGTATGGGATTGTAAGAACATTAGATGCCAAATTAGGGACAATTAAGATAATATCTACAGAATATTATGCTGATGATGTAAGGGAAGTTATAGAAGACTTAGATAAAAGTGGAGTATATGCTAAAATTACATCTGAAGGGCCTTGGAAAGGAGTTTTATAGTGGAAAATTATCATATTATAGATCATAGAGTATATTACAATGAAACAGACCAAATGGGACGAGTTTATCATTCTAATTATGTGGTTTGGATGGAAAAAGGAAGAACAGAGTTTATTAGAAGTAAAGGAATTTCATATAAGTCATTAGAAGCAGATGGAATATTTTTACCTGTAGCTAGTATAGATATAAAATTTTTAAAGGCTATTGAATATGATACGGATCTAAAAATAAAAGTTATTTTAAAAAAGATAAGTCGAATAAAAGTAGAATTTAGATATGAATTTTATGATGAGAAGATGGAAACTTTATTTGGAACTGGAAATACAACAAATATATTCGTTGATAAAGATGGTATTCCTAAAAGGGTAAGTAATGAGCTTGTAGAAAAAATAAAAGAAAAAAAGTAATGCTAGAGGAGGAACGAAAATGGAAAATTTAGAAAGATTATTAAGATATATAGTTACAGAAATGGTAACTACAGAAGAAGCTATTGATATAACATTTGATAAAAATGGAGATCTTGTAACATTTAAAGTAAGAGTTGCAGAGGGAGAATTAGGAAGAATAATAGGGAAAAATGGATTAACAGCTAATGCAATTAGAGGTGTAATACAAGCAGCAGCAGTTAAAGATAGACTAAATGTAAATGTAGAGTTTTTAGATTAATATTAATTAGGAGGAGAAAAGTGGATTTAATTTCAGTAGGGAAAATTTCTGGGACTCACCACCTAATGGGAACAGTAAAAGTATCTTCTAATTTTGAAGATTTAAGTATATTAGTAGGGTCAAAGGTAATAGTAAAAAATAGTAACGGAATGAGTAAAGTATTAACAGTTAAAAATATAAAAAAAATAAGTTCTAAAAGATTAGCTTTTGATTTTGAAGAAATCACAAATAAAACTGATGGAATAGCATTATCTGGATATTCGATCTATGTAAGAAGGGATATTCTAGGATTAGAAGAAGATGAATACTATGCTTCTGATGTTATTGGAATGATGGCTATTACAGTTGACGGTGAGGAATTAGGAGAAATTACAGATCTTATGGAAACAGCAGGACATGATATTTATATTATAGGAAAAGGAAAAAATGAAATTATGGTTCCTTCTGTAGATGAATTTGTAAAAGAAATAAATTTTGAAAAAAGAACTGTAACTTTTGAGTTGATTGAAGGAATGAGACCATGAAAATAAATATTTTAACTTTATTTCCAGGGATGTTTTCAGGATTTAAAGGTGAAAGTATAATAAAAAGAGCTATAAATAGTGGAGCTTTAGAGATAAACATTATAGATATTAGAGATTATACATTTGATAAACACAATACTGCAGATGATACACCATTTGGTGGTGGTGCAGGAATGGTGTTAAAGGCAGAACCTATATTTAGAGCCTTAGAAAATTTAGGTGGAAAAGTAATTTATACTTCACCTCAAGGTGTAACTTTAAATCAAGATTTATCTAATGAATTAAGTAAAGAAAAAGAAATAACTATAATAGCAGGTCATTATGAAGGGATAGATGAAAGGGTAATTGAGGAAAAAGTAGATTTAGAAATTTCCATAGGAGATTTTGTATTAACAGGAGGAGAGTTGCCAGCGATGGTAATTGCTGATTCAATAGCAAGACTTCTACCTAATGTTATAAAAAAAGACTCTTATGAACAAGATTCATTTTATAATGGTTTATTAGATCATCCTCATTATACTCGACCTGCAGAAATTAATGGATTAAAAGTTCCAGAAGTTTTACTTTCTGGACACCATAAAAATATAGAAATTTGGAGAAAAAAAGAAAGTCTAAAGAGAACTTATTTAAGACGACCTGATCTACTTGAGAAAAGAGAATTTACTAAGGAAGAGAAAAAATTACTTGAAGAAATAAAAAAAGAAATAAAAAAGTAAATATAAACTCTTTTAGCTACTATAAAAGATAAAAGTTTTAATAAAAGGAGTGGAGTTAATTTGATATATTCTTTAGAAGATAAAAAGCCCATTATAGGAAAAAACAATTATATTGCTCCTAATGCTACTTTAATAGGAGACATTCAATTAGGGGAAAATGTGAGTATTTGGTTTGGTGCTGTACTTCGTGGTGATATGAATAAAATAACAATTGGGAATTCTACAAATATCCAGGATAATTGCACAGTACATGGAGATACTCCTTATCCTGTTGTAGTAGGAGAAGGGGTAACAGTAGGGCATAATGCTATAATTCATGGATGCACCATAGGAGATAATTGTTTGATAGGAATGGGAGCTATTTTACTTAATGGGGCAGTGATACCGAAAAATTGTTTAGTTGGAGCAGGATCGGTTGTAGGAGCTCATTTAAAGGCTGAAGAAGGAAGTCTTATAATAGGAAATCCAGCAATTGTTAAAAAGAAATTATCTGATAAATATATAGAATATTTAAAATATGCAAAAGATATTTATATAAATGATATAGATATTTACAGTAAAGAATTAGAGGAGATAAAATAATGAGAGATAAAATATATTTAGGGTTAGTACATTATCCTGTATATAATAGAAATCAAGAAACAGTAGCAACATCAGTAACAAATTTTGATATACATGACATATCTAGAAGTTGTAGTACATATGATGTAAAGGGGTATCATATTATAACTCCAGTTGATGCACAGATAGAGCTTACTAGCCGTGTTATTGGATATTGGAAAGATGGATTAGGTGGAAAATATAACAAAGATAGGGAAGAAGCATTTACAAATACCTATGTAACTGAAAGTATAGAAAAAGCAATAGAAGAAATAGAAAAAGTAGAAGGTAAAAAACCAGTTGTTATTAC
>QNYN01000178.1 GCA_003973585.1 Fusobacteriota bacterium
AATTAATATCTTTATTTCTTTTCTTTTTTTTCTATTTTCCAAACTATAATAATTCTTTATTTTTCTTACAAAATTACCTATAACTTTTCCAAATAGTGCAACTATTGAAAAAAACAAAGCTATCCCTGTAATAATCACATTTATATTAAAGGAAACTAAGAAGTAAAAATTATAATAAAGCATTGTTAATAACAACCCTAATTTTTTTTCTACAAAAAAATAGATAAAGACACTTTTTTCTAAATTTTCTTTAGGTAATTTATCTACTGTATATAAAAATTCTAGATTAAAAATTGCTACTAAAAACACAATAGAAAATAACAACCTTATATTAAAAACTACTCGTTTTTCTTCATCAGTTATTAAATCTGAAACAATACTAAAGATTAAGTATGGAATAAATAAATTCTTAACATTCCCAAATACTTCAGTCATACTTTTATCTAAATTTCCTAAAAATATGTCTTTTCCATCTACAAGATATACATATGTTAGAAAAATTATAAAAATTATTTTTAACAAAATTAAAATATTTCTTTTCTTATTCAAATTAACCATCCTAACTATCTAAACTTTTATTATAATTTTATCACATAGAGTACTAAAATACAAATTCATAGTTTCTCATTTTGCAACCTAAAATGTAGAAAAGCCAGTAATATTTTCTATTTCATAGAAAAAGTTATTACCCCAATAGCCCTTATCTAAATTTTTTATCTCTATGGTATAACCAGCATCCTCGTCCCATACCCTTTCAAAATAACTTTTAACATCTAAGGCTAACTTAGAATCTTTTGGTGCTTCTATCCTGACATTACTATCTAGTGTATAGTTTCTTATATTTCTTTTAGTAAAGTTTGCTGATCCACCATTTATTATTACTTTGTCTGTTTTTTCTATAATTATTAATTTGGTATGATACTGTTCCCCTGAAGAATTGTACCATCTTACTTTTATTTCTTCATCACTCTTTTTTATTAATTCTCTGGCTGTTATTTTATTAGGAATTCCTGTTTTTTTCATTCCAAAAGCTTCTTTGTTTTGATCTAATATTAGTCTTATCTTAACACCTCTTTTTGAAGCTTTTATTAGGTTTTTTATTAGCTTTTTATCTCCTAAATAAAACATTCCTATAGATATAGTATCCCCTTTTTCTGTTTTTTCTATATCCCTATCAAGGGTATTTCCGATGCCACCTTCTGTAATCAATTGTACTTTATATTTCCCGGTATTTCCTTGGTTTATTTCTACTTTTGGTAACTCTATATTTTCTTTTGATAATTCTCCTACTGCTTTTTCAGAATCTATCATAGAATTAATTATCTTTCCATCAAACCTAAATCCTATATTAGAATGATATCCACTAGCACTATGAGGGTTTGCTGATGTTATAAACCCTTCTTTTTCTGTTATCAAAACTTTTCTATGATTTCCTTTTAAATTTATCAGTTTTAAATAAGATCGTACTGTTACTTTAGGAGCATCTGGGCTAAATGGATTTGGTAACCACCCATGTTTTCCCGTCCCAAACCAACTAAAGAAATACTTCCAAAATGTAGAATAGACAACATTAGCACCATTTGTTTCTGTAAGATCTGTTAAAATTACTTTTATTCCATTTTCTTCTAATTCTTCTAATTCTTCAGTGTTATAAACACCATAAAATGTATTAACTTCATCTGTTATAAAATAAATTTGAATATCTGGATTCTCTTTTTTCTTATCTATAAGTGCTTTGGTTATTTTAGAAGATACTTTTGGAAAGTTAAATTCACTAGCATTGTATAGATTATTAAATAAAAATACATCCATAACTATAAATTTATCTGCTCTTTTAATTATTTTTTCCATTTGATTAAATATTCTATGTTCTGTGTAGATATTATCATCTTTTTGATAAGTTAAATCATAATAAAATTCTACATTATCTGTTTTGTATACTGGACTCTCCATAGAAATATTTTTAGGTAAATTTGAACACCCTGAAAAGATTAATAAGAGTATTATAATTATTTTTTTCATTAACTCCTCCTAATTAACCATTTCAACAGATTATCATAAACTTCTTTACGATTTATTTCATTTAACATCTCATGACGACCCCTAGGATATATTTTTAATTCTATATCTTTATATCCTAATTTTTTATAAAATTTATATAGCTTTTTTGTCCCAACCCCATATTCTCCTACTGGATCATCACTTCCAGAAAAAATATACATAGGTGTTTCTATATTTTTTTCTTTTTCTCCAACATCTATTGTTTTTCCTATCATATAAAATAATCCTCTATAATAACTAGTATATGGAACACACCCACATAATGGATCTTTTTCAAACTCTTCTATACTTTTTTCATCTCTTGTTAGCCACCTAAATTTAGATTTTCCTTTAAACTTTATGTTATTTAAACCAAAAACTATTTTGTCAAACATATAACTTCTTTTATTTCTAAAAAGCAATAAAAAACTAGCAAGAGTATATGCAAATTTTATAGAAATTTTAAATGGTCTTACAGAACCCGAAAGGATAATTCCTTGTGCTTTAACTCCATCTTCAAATAAAATTTGTGTCATGAAAGAGCCCATACTATGACCTAAGATAAATAATGGTATTTCTTGATTTTCTTCTCTTACCTTTTCTATTGCACTCTTTATTTCTTCTAAAGAACTTTGAAAATTATCATCTATAAACCCTAATTTATCCATTGACTCTATATTAATTCCATGACCTTTATGATCGATCATAGCAACTTTATAACCTTTTTTTGAAATATATTTTCCAAAGTCATCATACCTTTTGTGATATTCTCCCATTCCATGGATTACAAATATTACTCCTTTTTCCTCTCCAGGATTAGGCGTTTCCCATATTTTGATTTTTGTATTTAGCATGTCATTCTCCTAGTTTTTTACATATGTTTAATTAATGATAGAGCTTCTTCTCTCGTAGCTAAATTTTCTTTAAATATCCCTCTTATTCCTGAAGTTATAGTTTTAGATCCTGGTTTTTGTATCCCTCTCATCGTCATACACATATGCTCTGCTTCTATTACTACTAATACTCCTTTAGCCTTTAATTTATTCATTAATGCTACTACAATTTCATTATTTAGTCGTTCTTGTAATTGTGGTTTTTTAGATGCAACATCTACAACTCTAGCTAATTTACTAAGCCCAGTAACTTTTCCTTCTTCAGGAATATAAGCAATATGAACCTTTCCATAAAAAGGTAATAAATGGTGTTCACATAAAGAATAAAATTGAATATCCTTTACTATTACCATGTCATTGTTATTCACATGAAAAAACACAGATATCTCCTCGGCTGGATCTTTATGTAATCCTCCACATATCTCTTCAAACATTCTAGCCACTCTATCTGGCGTGCCTACTAACCCTTCTCTACTTATATCTTCTCCCATCCCTTGAAGAATTAATTTTACTCCATCCATTATCATTTTTTTATCCATTAAAATTTCTCCTTTAATTTAAATCTTGCCCTTAATTTACTCTAGTTCAATTATAACACATTTTAAGAGAAGTATAAATTTTATGTAATATTAAGATTTTTTTTGTGATATAATTATAGTGATAAGAATTTTTTATAAACTAGGAGGGTTTTATGAAAGTATTAGTTACAGGTGGAGCAGGTTATATTGGTTCTCATACAGTTGTTGAATTACTAGATAGAAATTA
>QNYN01000076.1 GCA_003973585.1 Fusobacteriota bacterium
AAAGGAGATAGTTATATAAATAAAAAAAATATAAGAAAAGCCTTAACCTGTATTATTCACTATGTTAAGAGTGTATATGTCGGTATAATTTGTTTTTCAGGGAAATTATACTTACGTTATCAAGCCATCAAATGGTTGGTATGAGTCATAATTTTTATAAAATTGAAAAATATATTATCGGCAAATCAGTTTAATGTATTATCTTTGCTTGATTGCAATGAATTAATATTAAATTAATGCTAACTATGAGATTTTTCTTTCTATTTTTAACGATTGTTATTTTTTCTATTTCCGGAGTTAAAGCTCAGGATATTTATGTAAATGAAGAGCCTGCCATTACTGATTTGGTTAAGAAGTTTATTACTTGGAATGAGGAGAAAAATTATGTCAACGGTTGGAGAATTCAGATTATCAATACTGATGACAGGAGGAAAATGGAAAGAGCGATGAACAAATTCAGGAGCAAATTTCCCTACATAAGTAATGTTGCCTGGGAGCAGGTCAAACCGTATTATCGTGTAAAAGTAGGAGGATTCAATTCTAAGCTCAAAGCCCAAGCCTTTTTGGATGAAGTAAAAGAGTATTTCCCAAGTGCCATTACCGTATGGGAAAAAATACGCGAAAGTGAGTTCATAGAAAGTGTGGATTAATGGCTGGAAGAAAAGTAATTGACCAAAGGGGATTTGATTGGATTACGTTCGCCATTTATATAAGTCTCATTGCGATTGGTGCCATCTCTCTTTATTCAGTACTTTATGACAAAGAGGCACCATATGCTTTTTTAGATTTTCACTCTTCTACCGGAAAATACTTTATAATAATCATTGTTTCCATTATATTCTTTTTCATATCTTATGTGATAGACTGGCAATTTTGGTCTACATTCGCATTTCCGGTTTATGCATTTTCGATTTTATTATTGATATCGGTTTTATTATTTGGTTCTGATATAAAGGGAGCAAGGTCGTGGTTCAATATTTTTGGATTCTCATTTCAGCCTTCAGAATTTGCAAAATTTGGTACAGCATTAGCGATATCTTCATATCTATCACACCATAAAAATGATTTTCGTACATTAAAATCTATTTTACAGACATCTTTGATCGTAATAATCCCAATGCTTTTGATTTTGATGCAACCGGATGCAGGTTCTGCTATAATTTTTTTATCTGTATTAATACTATATTATAGAGCAGGATTCACAGTACTATTTTATGTTATCAGTGGTTTGTTTGCTGCTACTTTCATTTTTACACTGATATATAACCCACAGCTGGTAAGTTTTGGTGCTATTATTTTTGCAATAATAGTATATACTTTATTTTTTTCAAATAAAAAATATTGGAATATTGCAGCGGTCATTATTTCATTAGCAGGAATATATTTTTATTACAAAGGATTTAAAGGCTATACCATCGCAATAATGAGTTTGATTGTTTTGATAACAACTTTTTTGCATTGGCTGAAAAATAGGGAAAATTCTGTTGCATTGGTACCAATTACCGCTCTTACCATTGTATTTTTATCATTTGTTACCAATTATAGTTTCAATCATATACTAAAACCTCATCAGCAAGACAGACTTAATGTATGGCTAAACCCTGAGAAATGTGATCCAAGAGGCTCTCTTTACAATGTGCTGCAATCAAAAATAGCTATCGGTTCGGGTGGTATCGGAGGTAAGGGATTCCTAAAAGGAGCGATGACACAGCTTAATTTCGTTCCCGAACAAACTACGGATTTTATTTTTAGTTCCATTGGAGAGGAGCAAGGTTTTATCGGAGTGGTAAGTATTATTGTTTTATTTTTACTGCTGTTGCTGAGATTGGTCAAGATAGCAGAAAGAGGAAAAAACAATTTTATCACTTATTTTGCATATACTCTTGCAGGATATATTTTCATCCATTTTTTTATGAATATCGGTATGAATATGGGATTATTACCCGTTGTAGGTATTCCTTTGCCGTTCATTAGCAAAGGCGGTTCGTCCTTGATTATATTCAGTATTATGATGGGGGTGGTCCTCAAAATGGATGCAGAGAGAAATGTCAGGTGATTACTCCGGATAAAAGGATACACTATTTGGTATAAAAATCAATCATATCAACAATAGCTTTGCTGCAAACTTCACAAAAAACATCTCCGTTAAAAGACCTCATCATACAGTCTATTCTGGGACGATAAACGCCTTTTTTTACATATCCAGCACCTTCAAAAGCACCTATCTTTTTGCTGTATTTCCCTGTTTTTGGTGTAGGGATAGGAGTTTTGGAATCAACCATATCTTTCCATTTTGTACCAAAATCAACTAAGGTCGTGATATTGGGTTCCCAGGGTTCAACTCCCTTTGCATACATGTTTTCAAACGAATCTTCATAGCCGTATTCATCTGCAAGTCCGGCAAACGCATGCCCGAATTCATGAATAAAAACCTTTGGGGATTTTAGATTGCCACTTACACTAACCGAATAATAATTGTAGATAGCTCCTCCTCCGTATTTGTCTGTATTAATCAGTATATAAATTTGATCGTAGGGTGCATTTGCAGCATAATCCCTGACTTTGTGATAATCCAAAGTCATACAGTATCGATCCGAATACAATGTATTGAAACTGGTATTCAAAGCTGTATTGACTTCTATACTATCGTTGGGACTATCGCTGCCGGATTCTTTTGAAGGAATCCATACCGCTCTCATATTGAAGTCATTTTTGTGTTGCGTATAAGGTGCAAAAGCAAAAAATTGCTCGGTAAGCGTATGACAATCTTTGATAAATTGTCCCAATTCGTCTTCCGTATATCCTTCAGGTAAAATTACAATATCAACCTTTTTTTCCGGTATACCGGTAACGTGAATATCTATCACCGGCAACTTATCATCGTTTTTGTATTCATAAAACGTCTTTTTAGGGTCAAATGAAATACTGAATTTCTCATCAAATTTCATAGACTTATTACGGGAGTATAATTTAATGACCACCGGATTTTTCGGAAAAGGAATCAGTGCTGTTTCTTCAAAACTTTTACTAAATTCTTTTGCTTCTTCGGTTGTACTCCACTCGTGAAACAAGCTACCGTATCCTCTTGAATATATTAGTTTATCGCTCTTTTTATCAAAAACTTTGACGAAGTATTTACCGTATTCAAATGTCTCAATCATTCTGGTATGTGATCCACCCCAATACTCCTCTTTGATAAATTCCTTAAATGCATAGGACTCGGCTTTATCATTTCCGCTGTGTATATAATCCATTCGCAAAGAATGATTTTCAAAATAATCATCAAATTGTGCTGATGAGGAAAAAGTTAGTAATAAAAACAAGGGAATGATATAATATTTCATATTTTACAATTTTGCGATAACCTATTATGTAATAAACAGCCTTTTGATAGCTGCAAAGTCACAAAGTTACTCTTTTGTTTAAAAATATCGATATTAGCTCGAATAATTCATCACTATAAGTTTTAAATAACAATCCCTAACGTGGATAAACCACAATTAATGTAAAATGTAAAATTAAAAATTTAAAATCAAAAATTTAAAATGCAGAATGTTGAATGTTAATTATTGAATATTGAATATTGAATATTCTGACAAAAAAACACGAATATTAGAAATAAGACACTAACGTGGATAAACC
>QNYN01000117.1 GCA_003973585.1 Fusobacteriota bacterium
GTGCTTCATTATTATTTTGATTTTTTGAAAATTTCAAATAACTATTCTCTGAACATTTATTGTGTTTTATTAAATAAAGAGCTAAAATAGTTTTTAGATTAAAACCTTCTTTTAAAAGGATGGCTTTATTAGTCTTTAGAAGTTTTTTTGTAGAAGTAGCTCCTAAAAATTTCCATAATTTATAATTAGTATTTAAATTTTTTTCTAGAGTTTTAAAAGGAATTATCATAATAGTAGTATCACTATTAGCCACAACATCAAACAACATAGGAACATCTCCAAAAAATTCAACATCCCCAAAAATTTCTGGTGGAGAAAGTTTGTTTATGAAAATACTCCTACCGTTAGCTAAAAAAGAATAGATGTCAACACCACCAGATACAATAAAAGCTAGACTATCAACAGAATCTTTAGCTCCTATGATATTTTCTCCCTTAGAATAATTTTTTATATTAAATAATTTAAAATCTTCAGGTGAAAATAAATTTTTAAGATTATATTTATTAATAAAATTTTCTATAATTTTTATATTTTGCAAGATTATACCTCCATTAAGCCAGTTGTCCTATATTTTAGTTATAGAATTTTATATCATAAATATACAGAGAAAGCAACAAAATAAATAGATAGAATTAATTGAAAAACAAGAATTGATAGGTTATAATTTAAAAGAATTTAGATTATGTAATTATCGTTTTATAAAAAGCAATTGAGGGGTGGACTATGAGAATTGTAGATATTATCCAAAAAAAGAGAGATAATGGAATATTAGAAGAAGCTGAAATAAGATTTTTATTAGAAAATTATCAAATAGGAAAAGTTCCAGATTATCAAGTTGCTTCATTTTTAATGGCAGTTTATTTTAATGGAATGACTACTGAAGAATTAAAAGTATTAACTGAGACGATGATTGAGTCAGGAGAAACGATAGATTTTCCTGGAATAGACAAATTTTTAATAGATAAACATTCTACAGGTGGTGTAGGAGATAAAACAACTATTGCATTAGCTCCAATATTTGGTGCTTTAGGAATGGGAACAGCAAAATTATCTGGTAAGGGACTTGGACATACAGGAGGAACAATAGACAAATTTGAATCTATAGAAGGATTTAAATTTAGTAATTCTAAAGAGGAATTAATAAAAATAGTAAATGAAACAGGAACAGGGTTAATGGGACAGGCTGATACAATAGTTCCTTTAGATAAAAAATTATATGCCCTTCGTGATGTTACTGCTACAGTACCTAGTATTCCTTTAATTGCTAGCTCAATTATGAGTAAGAAATTAGCAGTTCATGCAGATGCTATAATTTTAGATGTAAAAGTAGGATCAGGAGCATTTATGAAAAATATAGACGAAGCTCGTGATTTAGCTACTACAATGTATAAATTAGGAAAGGCTTTTGATAGAAATATTGTATGTATGTTAACAAATATGGATGAACCATTAGGAAATGCAGTAGGAAATTCACTAGAAGTAATAGAAGCTATTGAAACTTTAAAGGGAAGAGGACCAAAAGATTTCACATATTTAGTAGAGGTTTTAGGAGCACAAGCACTAATCTTAAAAGGTGATGTGAAAACATTAGAAGAAGGAATCGAAAGGGTAAAAGAAGTAATTAATAATGGTGAAGCATTAGTAATGTTAAAAAGATTTATAAAAGGTAGTGGTGGAAATCCTGATATTTGTGATGATTATTCATTATTAAAGGTAGCTACTGAAACTTTTGAATATAAAGCTAAAACAAGTGGATATATAAAACATATTGACGCTGAAAAAATAGGAAAGGCAGCTATGATGTTAGGTGCAGGAAGAGCAACAAAAGAAGATATAATAGACCATTCAGTAGGAATTATTATGAATAAAAAAGTAGGAGATAAATTTGTAGAAGGTGAAACTATCTTAACTCTTTATCATAAGAATAATATGAGAGATGAAATAATCTCTATATTAGACAGTGCTTTTGTTTATTCACAAGAACATGTAGAAAAAATACCAACAATATTAGATATAATAAATTAAAAAATAATATTATAAAATGGAGGAATAAAAAATGAAAATTAATAAGTATATTGATCACACAGTATTAAAGGCTACAACTACAGAGGCAGATATCAAAAAATTATGTGCTGAAGCAAAAGAATATGAATTTTTCTCAGTATGTGTAAATGGATCATATGTACCATTAGCTAAAAAAGAATTAGAAGGATCAGATGTTAAAATAGCAGCAGTAATAGGATTCCCTTTAGGAGCAATGTCTAAAGATGCTAAAGTATTTGAAACAAAAAAATGCATTGAAGACGGTGCAGATGAAATAGATATGGTTTTAAATATAGGATTTTTAAAAGATGGAAAATATGATGAAGTAGAACAAGAAATTAGAGAAATAAAAGAAGCTATGGGTTCTCATATATTAAAAGTTATCCATGAAAATTGTTATTTAACAGATGAAGAGAAAAGAAAAGCATGTGAACTTTCAGTAGCAGCAGGAGCAGATTTTGTTAAAACTTCTACAGGATTTGGAACAGGTGGATCTACTCCAGAAGATGTAGCACTTATGAAAGAAGTAGTAGGAGATAGAGCTCAAATTAAAGCAGCAGGTGGAGTAAGAGATATAGAAACAGCAATGAAATATATTGAAATGGGTGTAACTAGATTAGGAACTTCATCAGGTGTTGCATTAGTAAGTACAGGAAAAGCAAAAGAAGGGGAATATTAAAAAAATATATACGGCTAGAAATCTTTTAGATTTCTAGCTTTTTTTTAATTATTGTAAAAAACATTACTAATACTGAATTATTAGTAATATATTCATATATTATTAGTGACTTTAATGCAATTTTATGTTAATCTATAAACAGGAATTAGAAGATTTCTTAAAAAACTTAAGTTGTTTAAGAAAAAGATCGTTTTATTAAGGGAGGAGAGAAAATGAAGAAAAAAATATTAATATTATTGTTTTTATTATCTGTTATTACTTTTGGTGCTACTAATCAAGTATTATTAGCTACAACAACAAGTGTTAGAGATAGTGGATTATTAGATTATATATTACCAATTTTTAAAGAAAAAACAGGTATAACTGTAAAATATGTAGCTGTAGGAACAGGAAAAGCTTTGAAGATGGGGGAAGATGGAGAGGTAGATGTTTTATTGGTTCATGCTAAAACTTCAGAATTGAAATTTATGAAAGAAAATCATGGAAAAGATAGAATTCAATTTATGCATAATTATTTTGTTTTATTAGGACCTAAAAATGGAGAAAAATTTAAAAATTTAAGTGATGCATTAAATAAAATAAATAAAAATGGATATAAATTTATTTCTAGAGGAGATGACTCTGGAACGAATAAGAAAGAACTTAGTTTATGGAAGAGTCAGGGAATAACGCCTTCTAAAGATTGGTATTTATCAAGTGGTAATGGAATGGCAGCTACACTTAATATTGCAAGTGAAAAAGAATGTTATACACTTTCAGATATAGCAACTTATCTTCATTTAAAAGACAAATTAAATTTAGAAATAAAAATAGGAAATGATAAAAATTTAATAAATGAATACAGTGTTATAACTGTAAATCCAAATAAAAACGATATGATTAATTATAAAAATGCAAAAATATTTATGGA
>QNYN01000155.1 GCA_003973585.1 Fusobacteriota bacterium
TATTGTAATTTTTATTTTCAACAAATTTATTCATAATTTCAATAAATTCTGGGATGTCATCCTTTGTTGTAGCTAAAACTTCTGCTTTTTCTTTTTCTAGTTTTTCCATATTTATATTATATAAATAACGAGTATAAGAAAGAGCTAGTAGTTGATCTGGTGTATAAGATTGATAGTATTTAGTCATACTCTTTAACTTAAATCCATCAAATACATCTTGAGGCATATCTTTAGCACTTTCTAAGAACTTAGGAATGTTTTCATATGTTTCAAGAGTTTTATCAATTTCTCCGTCTCTATAAGTTGATGCAATCATATCATCATTTAATGTTAAACTAAACCAAGCACCATAAGCACCATTTTGAATTCTTATAACATTATTTAGATACTCATTTATCATATTTGACATAACTTTATATTTTCCTGAATAATCATATCCTAAATATTTTAAATTATTTCCCCAAGCTGTTGTTCCATTTTGAACTGGAGCAATAATAGCTAATTTTTCTTTTTCAGATTTCGCATAATTAGTAGGAGTAATAGGAGTAGCTTTTATTTTATCTAATAATGGTAAAAGGTCTTTTTTGAAGTTATCATAATTACCTTCATTAGCATAGAAAACTACTAAATTACTTTTATTAAATAATTTACCTTGGATCTCTTTCATATCTTTTTGTAATTTAGGAAACTCTTCATCATAATTGTTTAAAATTTTATTTATAATAGGAATTAAATCAAAAGATAATTGATCTTCTAAAATATAATTATAATAAGGATTAACCATTGCTAAAGATTTTAATGAAGCAGCTTTATTAACAGCTCCAGAATCAGACATAGTATTTATAAGAGCATCTCTGTATAAGTTAAGTCTATTTTTTATTTCTAATTTATTATCAAATTTATTCTTAAAGAATAAGTTATCTAAAGTTTTATAAACTTCTTTACTATCATCTTGTAAATATTCAAAATTTACAGTAAATCTTCTAGATAATGTAGTGTTTTCTATAATATTTGTATTATTTGATAAGTTAAAAGCAAAGAAGTATTTTGTAAGGTTATTAGAAATATCAGTATAACTATAATCTTCAGTGCTACTTGATGTTATTAACCCATAATAAAGTTTAGCTTTTAATTTATCTTCTTTAGTTAATCCACTAGAATCAAATTTAAGAGATACTAAGTTAATGCCATAAGTATTGATGTGGTTATTAACCATTTTTACTCCATCAATTTCTTCTACATCCCTTTCAACTGTAGAAATTTGTGAATCTTTAAGATCACTTAATTTAATACTAGGGATAGAATCAGTAATTTTTTTATCAACTGGAGCTTTAGTCCATTCATTAAATTTTTTAATATCATTATTTAATTTATCTAACTCTTCAGGAGTTAAAGATGATTCATATTTTTTTAATGTTTCTTTTTCTTTAATAGCTATTTCTTCTAAACCTTTAGGATCTGGAGTAAAGAATGCTTCAAATTTATTATGATTATCAACATAATATTTTCTTATTAATTCTTTAATTTTTTCAGGGTCTTTAGCTAAGTCTTCTAAAACTTTGATTTTATCATCAGAAACTGTAAATAATGGTTTGTCATAATAAAAATAACTAGTAGCAATATTTGCAGATAAATCTTCAGCTCTTTGACTTGAATATTGAGATTTAGCTAACTCTTTTTTATAATCTCTAAGAGCTAAATCAACAACTTCAGGATCGATTCCTTTATCAGCTAATTCTAAAAGTTTTTTATCCATTAAAGTTCTAATTTCTTTTATCTCTGATTTATTAGCTCCTTGAACTATGATAGATCCACGAGGTTGAAATGAACTATCGTTTGAAAATGAGAATGAACCACTAAATTTTTTCTCTTTAAAAAGTTTCTTTAATGGAGAAATTTCATAATCAGCTAAAAGTGATGTAATAAAAGCTAACTCAGGAGTAGATGTTTTTGGCTCCATAAGTGTAGTATAAAAATAAATATTAGAAGAACCTTGTGGTGCAGGATAAGTTTCTTCATGTAAAACATCTTTTAAAGGTGTTTTTTGTACTTCTAAAACAGCTTTTTCAGTTTTATCATATTTTGAAAAATATTCATCTAATAAAGCTAAATGTTTGTTAATATCCATTTTACCTGCTAAAACAACAATTGAGTTAGAAGGTGTATAGTATTTTGCATGTGTTTCACGAAGGTGTTCCATAGTTAAATTTGGAATAGCACTAGGTAATCCTCCAGAAGAGAATCTATAGTTAGCCATATCATCTGTATAAGTTAAAAGATCTAATTTATAGAAAAGAGTTCTATAAGGATTAGAAAAAGCTCCTCTCATCTCATTGTATACAATTCCGTTAAACATAAGTTCGTTATTAGAAGGGTTTCTATCATATCTCCAACCTTCTCTTTTTAAGATATTTTCATCTTCTAATACATTTGGATTGAAAACAGCATCTAAGTATACATCCATTAGATTATCAAAAGATTTAGGTTCTACAGCTGAAAATGGATATACAGTAAAATCTGTTCCAGTCATAGCATTTAAAAAAGTTGGTATATTTTTTGTGTCTAATTCAGAGAATAGACTTTTATGTGGGAATTTTTTTGATCCTGCTAAAACAGAATGTTCAAAAACATGATTTACCCCAGTATTGTCTACAACAGGTGTTTTAAAGGCAATACCAAAAACCTTTTCAGCAGATCCATCGTCTAAATAAACCACTTTTGCCCCTGTTTTAATGTGTTCATAAGTGTAACTAGTAGCTCCTAAGTTTTTAACTTCTCTAGTTTCGATTAGTTTAAAAGCTTTGTTCACTACTTCTTTGTTGCCTGCTTCTTTATTTCCTTTAACATTACAAGAAATAAGAAAAGTCGTAAGCATAAGAGTAATTAATACTTTCATTTTTTTCCTCCATTTTGTATTGATTTTTATATTCTTTAACTAATTTAGATTATAACACACTATTAAAGGAAAATTAATAATATATACATATTTAAGTTACTTTATTTATTTAGTTTATTTTGTTTATTTAGGAAATATTGTAAAGGAGTTTGCTTTAATATATACTTAAAAAGTGAAAAAAGATTGCTATTAAAATAATTTTGTATAACATTATATTTAGCAGTGGATTTTTTTTTAATATTACTTATTAGAACTTAAGGAGGTAAAAAAATGAAAAAAAGAATATTATTAGGATTATTAGCTGTATCAGCAATAACAATGGCAGCTACTCCTCAAGCAGGAACTTTTAGCAATAGATTTGGAATTAATTATGGGACAAGTGCAAGTGAGAAATGGGATAAAGAAGATGCAACTCCATTTGATATCCATGATGATAGCTACGGTCTTAATTATAAATTACTTTACAATGTAACAGATAAATTTAGATGGGGTGGAGAAGTAGGATATGATAATGTAAATTATTCTGGTGATGCTAAGAAGTATAAATTTAACGATGGTGATAGTGCTGGAGTTTTCTTATTAGGTTTGGCATTAGAATATGATCTTTATCATGCTCAAAGTATGGCATTTTATTTAAATGGTTCACTTGGCGTAGCTGCAAATGAGCTAAAAATATATAAAGGAGTAAGTCAAAGTGGAAATATTGATTCTGCAACATTAAATGCTGGA